>NZ_PTFE01000060.1:0-50397 GCF_002936975.1 Bradyrhizobium sp. AC87j1 | reverse complement strand
ACCCCATCCTGACAGACTTCCAAGACACAGGGACCCAGAGGCCAAGTATTCCCGTGTTGCGTGGGCCCCGGCTCGGCAGCGCACCGCCAAGCGGCGCTGCGCTGCGTCCGGGGCACGCCTCACGTCTCGGGAACCCGCTCCACCTCCGGCGGGTTCTATCCCCGTGGCCCCGACCTCGGGGCGGGCAAAGGGGGAAGACACCAGCATGCCATGGCGCCTGCTCCGACCGGTCGGCCTCGTCCCCGCGGCGCTTGTCCTCACCACCATTGCGGCCGGTGCCGAGGGCGGCAAAGCGGCTGGCCCATCCGAATTCCTGTTGGTGGCGCAGATCGTGCTGTTGATCGCGGTCGGTCGCGGTCTCGGCGAGATCATGCAGCGCGTCGGCCAGCCCTCGGTGATCGGCGAGTTGCTCGCCGGCATCATCCTGGGACCGTCGCTGTTCGGCTGGATCTGGCCCGAAGCGCAGCACGCGATCTTCCCGAAGGCACCCGAGCAGAAGGCGATGCTCGACGGCATTGCCCAGTTCGGCATCCTGCTCCTGCTGCTGCTCACCGGCATGGAGACCGACCTCAAGCTGGTCAGGAAAGTCGGCAGGGCCGCGATCGCGATCTCGATCGCCGGCATCCTCGTGCCCTTCGCCTGCGGCTTTGCGCTCGGCGAGTTTTTGCCCGATGCGCTACTGCCCAATCCGCAACAGCGCCTGGTCGCTTCGCTGTTCATGGGCACGGCGCTGTCGATCTCCTCGGTGAAGATCGTCGCGGTGGTCGTGCGCGAGATGAATTTCATGCGCCGCAATGTCGGTCAGATCATCGTTGCGACCGCCGTGATCGACGACACCATCGGCTGGATCATCATCGCCGTCATCTTCAGCCTGGCCTCGCACGGTACGCTGGATATCGCCTCGGTGGCGAAAGCCGTGCTGGGCACGCTCGCCTTCCTCGCCGTCAGCTTCACCATCGGGCGTCGCCTGGTGTTCCAGCTGATCCGCTGGGCCAACGACAATCTCGTCAGCGCGGCGGCGGTGATCACGGTGATCCTGCTGTTGATGAGCGTGATGGCGCTGATCACGCATCTGATCGGCGTGCACACCGTGTTAGGTGCCTTCGTCGCCGGCATCCTGGTCGGGGAATCCCCGATCCTGACGCGGCAGATCGACGAGCGGTTGCGCGGGTTGATCTCCAGCTTCTTCATGCCGGTGTTCTTCGGCCTCGCCGGCCTCAGCGCCGATCTCTCGGTGCTGCGCGATCCCAATCTGCTGATGCTCACCGGCCTCCTGGTCGTGATCGCCAGCGTCGGCAAGTTCGGCGGCGCCTTCGTCGGCGGCACATTGGGCGGCCTGAACAATCGGGAGTCGCTGGCGCTGGCGAGCGGCATGAATGCCCGCGGCTCGACCGAGGTGATCATCGCGACCATTGGCCTGTCCATCGGCGTGCTGAGCCAGAACCTGTTCACGATGATCGTGACCATGGCGATCGTGACCACGATGGCGATGCCGCCGATGCTGCGCGCTGCGCTGGCAAGGCTGCCGATGAACAAGGACGAGAAGGAGCGGCTGGAGCGGGAGGAGTTCGAGAAGCGCGGTTTCCTCGCCAATCTCGAGCGCCCGTTGCTGGCGGTGGACGAAAGCGTCAACGCCACCTTTGCCGCCCACATCGCCGGCCTGATCGCCGGCATGCGCGGGCTGCCGATTACCGTGCTGCATATCGGCAAGAGCGCGAAGGAGCAGGAGAAGGGCCGCGACCAGGAGGAGAGCCACGAAGCGGTGGTGAAGAAGGCCGCCGAAGTCGTGTCCGCCCATGGCGACGGCGGGGCCGGCAACGTCGATGTCGTCACCCGCGCGAGGCAAGCGGAGCTCGGCGAGACCATCGCCGACGAGGCGCGCAAGGGTTTTGATCTTCTCGTCGTCGGCGTCGACAAGGTCGTGACGGCCAAGGACCGTTTCGACCGGAGGATCGACGACATCGCCGCGAAGTTCGAAGGACCGCTCGCGATCGTCGCGGCCAAGGGCAAGCACCTGAAGCAGCCTGCGCCCGAGGCGCTCAACATCCTGGTTCCGGTCTCCGGCAGCGGCATCTCCAAGCGCGGCGCCGAGGTGGCGGTCGCGCTCGCGCAAGGAGGATCAGGCTCGCTGCGGGTGATCTATGTCGCGACGACGCGCGACAAGGGCGCGCAGCGCGGCGCCTCGCGTGGCCTCGGCCAGGAGGCGGGCATCCTCAAGGACGCCAGCGATCTCGCCGCCCGCTACGACGTCGACATCACCACCACGCTGCGGGTGAACCGGGCGCCGGAGGCCGCGATCCTGCGCGAGATCGACACCACCGACGTCGATCTCGTCGTCATGGGCGTCGACCGCATCCAGGCCGACCACCTCTCCTTCGGCGGCGTCGCCGACGCCGTGCTGCGGCAGTCGAAGGTGTCGGTGCTGTTGGTGTCGAGCGGCGAGGCAAGGCAGGCTCCGGCGGAGAAGGCGTGAACTACGGTGCATTCCCTCTCGCCGTCATTGCGAGCGCAACGAAGCGACGAAGCAATCCAGACTCTCTCCCCGGAAAGGCTCTGGGATTGCTTCGCTGCGCTCGCAATGACGATTGTGGTTGGCAGCCGTTGCCTACTTCACTGCCACAGTCTCCACCTTCGGCGCCTTCTTGCTCGCCCGCCAGTTCTCGAAGCGCTGCACCACCACGAAGAAGGCCGGCACGAACAGCACGGCGAGGCAGGTCGAGGCCAGCATGCCCGAGAACACCGTGATGCCGATCGACTTGCGCGCGCTGGCGCCGGCGCCGGTCGCGAGCACCAAGGGCACCACGCCGAGGATGAAGGCGAACGAGGTCATCAGGATCGGGCGGAAGCGGGCGCGCGCCGCCTCGATCGCGGCCTCCAGCACTGGCTTGCCGTCGCGGCCGTGCAGCTCGAGCCCGACCTCGACGATCAGGATCGCGTTCTTGGCCGACAGCGCGATCAGCAGGATCAGGCCGATCTGGCAATAGAGGTTGTTGTCGATCTTGAGCCCGGAGAGGATCAGCATCGGCCCGAGCAGCGACAGCGGCACCGCGAGGATCACCGAGATCGGCGCGTACCAGCTCTCATACTGGCCGGCGAGCACGAGATAGACCAGCAGCATGGCAAGGCCGAACACCCAGTAGATCTGGTTCGAGACCGCCTTCTCCTGATAGGACATCGCGGTCCACTCATAACCGGTGCCCGGCGGCAGCGTCTTGTCGGCGATCTCCTCCATCAGCTTCAACGACTGGCCGGAGGAGTAACCCTGCGCCGGCAGGCCGATCACGGTCGAGGACGGATAGAGGTTGTAGAGGCTGATCAGCGACGGTCCCGTGGCCGGCGTGATCTTGGCGACGGTGCCGATCGGGATCATGTCGCCGTTCGAGTTGCGCACCTGCATGTTGGCGATGTCGCGCTCGGTGACGCGGAAGGCCGGATCGGCCTGGGTATAGACCTGGAACACGCGGCCGAACTTGTTGAACTGGTTGACATAGGACGAGCCGAGATAGGTCGACAGCGCCGAGAACACCTGGTCCGTCGTGACGTGCAGTGTCTGGGTCTTGACCCGGTCGATCTCGATGTTGAATTGCGGCACCGACGAGCGGAACGAGGACTGCACGCGCTGCAGCGCGCTCTGGCTCTGCCCATTGCTGACCATCGCGCCGGTGATCGCCTGCAGCTTGGCGAAATCGCTGTTGCCGTCGCGCAGCTCGACCTGCATCGAGAAGCCGGCGGCGTTGCCGATGCCCTGGATCGGCGGCGGCGGCAGCACGAGCGTGCGCGCCTCCATGATGGTGGCGAGCTTGTCGTTGAGCCCGTACACCAGTGAGCGCAGATCCTCGCCGGGCCCTTTGCGCGCGTCCCAATCCTTCAGGATGATGTAGGCGACGCCCGCATTGGCAAGGCTGGCGCTGTTGTCGAGCGCGGAGATGCCAGCGATGGTGATGACCTGCGCCACGCCGGGCGTCTCCTTGATCAGCCCGCTCGCTTTGTCGAGCACGGTTTGGGTCCGCTCTAGCGCGGCGCCGTCGGGCAACTGCACGGCGGCGATCAGATAGCCCTGGTCCTCGATCGGCAGGAAACCGGTCGGCACCCGCGACAGGCCGTAGGCGCTGGCGCCGATGACCAGCAGCGCGAACGCGACCGACACCGTCGCGTGCCGGCACAGGAAGGTGATCAGCCTTGTGTAGCCGCGCTCGACGCGGTCATAGACCGCGTTGAAACCTCTGTAGAAGAAATTGCGCTGCTCCGGCGGCACCGTCGGCCGCAGCCACAGCGCGCATTGCGTCGGCTTCAGCGTCGCCGCGTTGATGGCGGAGAGCAGCGCAGTCGCCGCGATCACCAGCGCGAATTGCGAATAGATGCGCCCGGTGAGCCCCGCGAGGAACGAGGCCGGCAAAAACACCGAGATCAGCACCAGCGTGATGCCGACGATCGGCGCGAACAGCTGGTCCATCGCCTTGATCGCGGCGTCGTGGCCGTTCATGCCCTGCTCGATGTTGTGGGCGGCGCCTTCCACCACGACGATGGCGTCGTCGACCACGATGCCGATCGCGAGCACGATCGCGAACAGCGTCGACATGTTGATGGTGAAGCCGAGCGCCGCCATCGCCGCGAAGGCGCCGATGATGGTGACCGGCACGGTCGTCGCAGGCACCAGCATCGCACGCCAGTCCTGCAGGAACACCAGGATCACGACCAGCACCAGCAGGCCGGCCTCGATCAGCGTCATGTAGACCTCGTGCACCGAGGCCTCGACGAACTTGGTGGTGTCGAACGGCGTGTCGTATTTGATGCCTTCCGGGAATCGCTTGGCGAGGTCCGCCATCTTCTTCTCGACGGCCTGCTCGACCTGGAGCGCGTTGGCGCCGGGCGACTGGAATACGCCGATGCCGGTGGCGGGCTGCTTGTTGAGCGAAAAGATCTGGCTGTAGGTCTGCGCCCCCAGCTCGACCCAGCCGACGTCGCGCACGCGCGTGACGTCGCCGCTGGTCCCCGACTTGACGATGATGTCCTCGAACTGGCTGGTGTCGTCGAGCCGTCCGTTGACGTTGAGCGTGTACTGGAACGCCTGGCCCGGCGGCGTCGGCGGCGCGCCGACCTGGCCGGCGGAGACCTGCTGGCTCTGTTGCTGGATCGCGTTGATGACGTCCTGCGGCACGAGGCCAAGGACCTGCAGCTTGTTGGGATCGAGCCAGACCCGCATCGAATACTGGCCGGCGCCGAACACGGTGACGTTGCCCACGCCGGGCAGGCGCGAGAGCTCGTCGCGGATGTTGATGGTGGCGTAATTGCTCAGGTAAAGGCTGTCGTACCTGGAGTCCGGCGAGGTCAGCGTCACGAACAGCAGGATCGAGGTCGATCGCTTCTGCACGGTGACGCCCTGGTTCTGTACCGACTGCGGCAGCTGCGACAATGCGCTGGAGACGCGATTCTGCACCAGCACCTGCGCGAAGTTCAGGTCGGTGCCGATCTTGAAGGTGACGGTCAGCGTGTAGCTGCCGTCGGAGCCGCTATAGGACTGCATGTAGAGCATGTCCTCGACGCCGTTGACCTGCTGCTCGATCGGCAAGGCAACGGTGTCGATCACGGTCTTGGCGCTGGCGCCGGGATAGCGCGTGGTGACCTGCACCGTCGGCGGCACCACGTCGGGGTATTGCGCGATCGCCAGGTTGAACAGCGCGACGCCGCCGATCAAGATCATCAACAGCGCGATGACGTTCGACAGGACCGGCCGCTCGATGAAGAATTTTGAGATCATGGCTGGCGCTCCTACTTGGCAGACGCCTGCGGTTGCTCGATCTTCGTTGTTTGCGGATCGATCTTCTGGCCCGGGATCACCCGCAGCAGCCCCGCGATGACGACGCGGTCGTCCGGCTTCAAGCCGCTTTCGATGACGCGCAGCCCGTTGTCGACCGGGCCGATCTGCACCTTGCGCTGCTCGACGACGTTGTCGCCGTTGACCACCAGCAGATAGCGACCGCCCTGATCGCTGCCCAGCGCCGTGTCGGGGACGAGCAGGGCGCTCTTCTCCTGGTCGAAGGGCACGCGGACGCGCACGAAATAACCGGGCAGCAGCGCCCGCTTGTCGTTGGGTATGACGCCGCGTACCGCGAGCGTGCCTGTCGACGTATTGAGGGTCGGCGAGACGTAGTCGAGGTGGCCTTCATGCGGATAGCCGGCCTCGGTCTGCAGGCCCACCTGGACCGGCAACTGTTTGAGGTCGGCGACGGTCAGCCCGCGGCGGACCGCTTCGGCGCGGATGCGCAGCACGTCCTGCTCGTTGACCGTGAAGTTCACCCAGATCGGATCCATCGCGACGATGGAGGCGAGCTGGGTCGGCGAGGAGACGCCGACGAGTTCGCCGACCGAGACCAGGTGGGCGCTGACGATGCCGTCGAACGGCGCTGTCACCCTGGTGTAGCCGTAATTGACCTCGGCCAGCCTCGTATTGACCTGGGCCTGCTGGAGGTTGGCCTGAGCGTTGTCGCGGGTCGATGTCGAGGTGTCCAGGGTGGACTGCGAGACCGCCTGGCGCTGCACGAGCTCGACCTGCCGCTTGAAATCGGCTTCGGCCTGCTTGACCGTGGCTTGCGCGCCGACCTCGGCCGCCTGCGCTTGCTCGACCTTGAGCTTGTAGGTCTCGGGCTCGATCGTGAACAGCTGGGTGCCCTGCTTGACGAAGGTGCCGTCCTGATAGTCGATCGATTGCAGGAAGCCCTGCACCCGCGCCACGAGATCGACGCTCTTGATCGGCGCGGTGTTGCCGGTGGCCTCGATGTAGCGTGTGACTGGACGCTGCACCGGCGTTGCCACGTCCACCTTGGGCGGCGGCGGTGCCACGAACGTGTTCTTGTCCTCGCAACCCGCCAGTGCGACCACGGCCGCAGCGGCGGCCAGTGTCCGCCCGGCCTGTCTCCACGCTTCGTTGCGCCGTGCAGCAGATGCGGGATTGGATGAGGTCATTCGGTAGCCCCCGAGTATCGTCTGTCGGTGCGGCAGGCTATCAACAAATGTCCGGCCGTGGAACACCATAGCCATGGCAGTCGCCGGCCTTGCGCTGCACAGGGCGGTGTGGCCTTTGACAGATTTGTCATGACAAACCGCTTTTCACCGAGCGCACGATCGACCAGAATTGTGTCAAAGACCGTGTGACGCTGCGCGAGCCAGCCGGGTAGAAGCCAAGAAGAAAAGGTGAGGAGAACATGACATGCCCACGTCCCTCCGCTCGGGCCTTGCCGGCCTCGTTCTCGCAGCGATGGTCGCGATGCCGGCGCTAGCAGACGGTGTGAAGGACGAGATCGCGCCGACCGGCAAGCTGCGGGTCGCGATCGCGATCAGCCCCGCAGGCGGCGCATTCTGGTCGACCAAGACCGAAGCCGGCTATGCCGGCGTTCCCGTCGATCTCGGCAAGGCGATGGCCGCCCAGCTCGGCGTCCCCGTCGAATATGTCGTGCACCAGAACTCCGGACAGATCACCGACGCGGCGTCAAAAGGCACCTGGGACGTCACGTGGCTGCCCAAGGATCCCGAGCGCGAGACCAAGATGCTGTTCGGCCCGATCTACGAGGTCGCGGACGCCACCTATATCGTCAAGCCCGGCTCCGCCGTCACAAACTTTGCCACGCTCGACCAACCAGGCATCAAGGTCGCCGCCGTCAACGCCACCACCACCATGCGCGGCGCGATCGCGCATCTGAAGCATGCGAAAGTCACCGGCTATCAGACCTATGACGAGATCTTCGGCCTGCTCAAGAGCGGCGAGATCGACGCCTTCGCGCTGTCCCGCGATCAGCTCAACAAGATGGCGCAGAAGATTCCGGGGACAAAGGTGCTGGACGAGACCTTCAAGAAGACGGTGACCGCCGTCGCCGTGCCGCTCGGCCATGAGCAGGCATTGGCCTTCGTCACCAAATTCATGACCGAGGCCACGACCAACGGCACGCTGCGCAAGGCCTATGACGACAACGGCCTGAAGGATTCGCAGATCCGGACGGAGTAATGCGCGCGGCTCCATGACAAGAGAGATTCAGATTCGCGCCTTCTCACCGCCCGATGCAGTTCCTGTGCGGGAGCTGTTCATCCGGGTAAATCGCCTGTTGGCGCCGGCGCGCTTGGAGGAGGCGTTTGAAAGATACATTAGCCGCTCGCTCGCAGAGGAGATAGATCGGCTCTCCGATTATTATTCGAGCCGGAATGGCGGTTTTTGGGTCGCTGTTGATGGCGACGAAATCGTGGGCATGTTTGGACTAGAGGCCCTTGGCGAGCATGCGATGGAGTTACGGCGCATGTACGTTGCTCCCGCCGCGCGGCGCCGCGGTATCGCGCGAAAGATGCTGGCGTTTGCCGAGCAGGAGTGCCGTCGCCGCGTTCGTCTGCAATTGCAGCTGAGTACGTCTGAGCTCCAGGAGGATGCGCTGGCGCTGTATCGTAATGCGGGATACGAGAACGTGCGCGAAGAGATCGCCGATGCCTCCAGCAACAAGACACTGGGCGGCGGCGTTCGCCGCTACCATTTCACCAAGCGACTTTGAGGCGGATTTCTTCGCCTTCCCGAAGACGCTGACAGACAGCTACAGGCCGGAGACTTAGGTCACTCTTTCCGCGTGCCACGCGGCGAGCACGTCCTTCTCTTCATCGCCAGTAAGCCCGACGACCGGGCCGCCACTGACGTGAAGCCAATGCAGCGTGTCGCGCGCGGTGTTTCCCGGTGGTCGCGAGGTCAGTCCGGCCTCGCGTGCCGGCGAGGTGTCGCGTGTCAGGAAGCCGGCGAAGTCGGGCAAAGGCAACCATATCGGCAATGACCGCGGACCAGCCCAACGCCGAACGTCGTGTGCCTCGAGAAACGCCCGATCGACCCAGGTGAATGTGCAGGATGCGTTCAGCGCCGATGCGCATTCGGCCAGGAACTCGCCGCGCGAGCGCACTGGTCCAATCCCGTCATAGATGCCGGTGAGGCGAACTTCCGCCGCATGCACGATCCATTGCGCGAGGTCGCGGACATCGATGAACTGGACGGCGTCGTCAGGCGGTCCCGGCGCCAGCACCTCGCCGCCGCGCGCGAGCCGCGCCGGCCAATAGGCGAAGCGCCCGGTCGGGTCCTCCGGCCCTGCGATCAGGCCGGCACGGCAGATGAAGGCATCGCCGCCGACCGCCTGTTCGCAGGCGACCTTGGCCGCGCCGTAAATGGCATCGGTGCTGTGCTCCAGATCCTCGGCCGCAGGCTCGCGCAATGGCGCCGTGTCGGCGCGTTGCCCCGGTATCCGATTGTCCGCATACACGCTGATGGTCGAGACGAAGGTCCAATGCACGCCCGGCCGCTTCAGCGCTGCGACCGCGCGGCGAACCTGGCCGGGATGACGCGAGACGTCGACGACAGCGTCGAACGTCGCGCCGGTCAGTGGCGCGAGACCATCAGCAACGTCGCGATCGATCCGCACAAAGCGCGCGCCCGGTGCGATCGGCCCCGCAAGACCGCGGGCCGCGCAGGTCACGTCGTGGCCGGCAGCACAGGCATGGGCCGCAATCGCTCGCCCGAGAAACTGGCTGCCGCCGAGGATTAAAATGCGCATGCGATCGCCCTTCTGCCGATCTGGCGCCGGGAGCCTACGACGTCCGGTAGCATTTGCAACCGATCGTCAGCGCGGCTTGATCTCCGCGTATTTCGCCATCGCCTTCTCGAACTTGCGGTTGAACAGCCACATTGCCGCGAGGATCTCGCGGTAACTGGCCGAGCTGCGCGCCCGGTCGGCCTGTCCGAACGCGAAGATGCTGTTGTTGCGCAGATGCTTCATGATCGTCGGGCTGGACACCCGGTAGTTCAGGAGGTCGCCCGACTTCAGCGCCGATCTCGTCGGCGTCGGCACGATCTGGATCAGCTCGAACAGCTTCATCTGGTCGATCGGGTCGGGCAGCGTCTTCACGATTTGTGGGATCTCACGGAACACATCCGCATGTGCGTTCATCAGCCCGTCGCGCACGTTGGTCCAGTGATTGAAGCGGTGATCTGTGCCGTGGGCCCGCGCCTCTTCCTTGTCGTCGCGCGCGCTTAAGGCCGGATCGATCGCCGCGATCTCGCCCTTGATGGTCTCCCACTTCCTGCGGCCGTTGCGGTCCTCGGACGGGCCGGTCTGGAAGCTGCCCATATAGGTGTTCGAGCGTCCGTTGCGAACGTTCTGCTTGCCGTTGGTCTCGGCAAAGAACAGCCCGAGGCTGATGCGCCCCGCGGCGTCGGCGTGGGCGGGCGCAAGCCCCTTGGCGCGCGCGATCACTGTCGCGAGATCGACGACGTCCTTGAACGGCGTCGGCGAATTTTGCGCGCCGGCGGGCGGCGCCTCCATGACGTCAAACAGCTTCGAATATTCGTCGATCAGCGGCTCGATCTCGGCATCGAAATAGGCCGGAGGAATCTCGAACTTGTTGGGCCGGCCGATCCGCGACGGCATGGCGTCGGTGAGATCCTTGTAAGAACTGATCACGGCGACGCGGGCGAGGTAGAGCGCCTGTCCCGGTAGGTTGGGCAGCGGCTGCTTCGCCTCGATCTGGCGCCGCCGCTCGGCGAGGATCGATTTGAACTCGGCGAGAGCCTTGTCATAGGTGGCGACCGCCTCGGATTGGCGAGGCGTGAGCGCGCGCTGTTGTCCGACGGCGGGCGCCGCGACGAAGTAGGCAACAGCCGCAAGGGCGGCAAGACGTCTGGATCCCATGGCCGGTTCCTGTCGATTCGATGGCCAGGGAGATCGTAAGCATTGGAGGGATGGGCTGGCGAGATGCAAATCCCGCTCAGCCAGAATTCTTATGCCGCCCGGTAGTCCGGCGCCGTCGCCAGGAATTTCGCATAGGCATCCGCATCCGGCGGCTGGAAATGTCCGGCGACCCCGCCACGCTTCTGGTTCTTCGCGCCGATGTCGGCCATCAGCTCGTCGAAATGGCGGTAGTGATAGGGCGCGACGCAGAGGCCGCCATAGACGCCCGCGGCCGGCCGCTCGACGCGTTTGAAGTGCAGCATCATCTCGATGTTGTCGTGCATCGCCTGCGCCGTCGGCTGGTTGGCGAGCTGGCCGTCGGCATAGCGTACCAGCCAGTTCGCGGCGAGGTCGGCGCAGAGCACGGTGCAGAACGACGAGTTGAAGCCGACGAAGCCGAGTTCGGGTAGGTCAGGGTTGGCGATCAGGCGGTAGAGCCGGTATTGCCCGTCGGCATCGACCAGCTTCTGCTTGTAAGCCGCGGGCAGGAACGGCACGCCGAGCTTGTAGCCGATCGCGAGCACCGCGACGTCGGCACTGATGCGCTCGCCGCCGCTCATCACGATGCTGTCGCCGTTATAATGGTCGAACGTGCCGAACACCGCCTTGATGCGGCCGTCGGCGACCATCGGATAGAAGCCCGGCGTTGCGATCGGCACCGAGCAATTGACGCCGTCCTCGATCCGCTCCTTCGGCACCATCTTGCAGCGGCCGAGCTTGAGCTGCGCCTTGAGCAGACTCTCCAGCCCGCGCCAGTTCGCCCAGACCAGCGGCGCGGCGATGCGGTGCGCGAGCCGCGTCATCGCGCCGATGCCCCAGCCCGGAAACATCTCCTCCTGCGCGCGGATGTAGAGGATGCGCTTGAAGTTCACGAGCCCGCCGATGAAATAGGGAATGCGCCAGACCGGCTCGCGCATCACGATGGTGACCTCGCGCGCGCCCGATTTCACCGCGTTCACGGCGATGTCGGTCGCCGATTTCGAGCCGCCGAGCACGACGATTCGGCGTCCTTTCGCCAGCGTGGGATCGCCGTATTTCGACGAATGCAGGATCTGGCCGCCCTGTGCCAGGAAGCCGTCCTCGCCCGGGCAATGCAGCTCGCGCGGCTCGTTGAACTGGCCGGTGCAGACCGCGACGAAATCGAAATCCTCGCTCGTGCTCGTGCCGTGCTTGTCCTTCAGCGCGAGCGTCCAGCCGGGCTTGCCGTCGGTGCGGCGCGCCATGCCGGCGACCTCGGTGCCGAGGCGCAGCATGCGGTCGAGACCGAAACTCTTGGCGTAGTCGGCAAGATAAGCATGCACCTGCGGCCCGGTCGGCCATTCCGGATAGGCGTCCGGCATGGCGCGATCGGTGTAGCGGTAGAGCTCCTTCGGGCTCTGGGTCTGCACGTCAGGATAGGAGCGCGCCGGCTCCCAGACGCCGCCGAGATCGGTACTTCGCTCGACGATGGTGACGCGGTGGCCGCGGCTGGAGAACGCCTTGGCGGCGGCAAGGCCGGAGACGCCGGCGCCGATCACGCAGACATGCTTGGGGCTGACCATGGGTTTGCTCGCAATCAATGTGTTTTCCGCGCGCAAGCGGCCTCGTTCGGCCGCAAGGCGCGGCCGGCGGACCTGCAAGCAGATGAAAGTGGACGGGGAGGCGGGTTGCCTAGTCGTTAGCCTCGGGCGGCAGGAAGTCGACCTCATGCAGCGCCGAGATGCGCACGACTTCGGCAGGGTCGGTCAGATTGTGCAGCTGGTTGAACAGCGCCTCCAGCTTCTGCATCGGCGAGACCCAGAACAGCGCGCGGCACGGCTTGTCGGACTTGTTGAAATAGCCGTGCGGGATGCCGCGCGGCATGCGCACGAGGTCGCCGGCATGGGCCTTGACCCATTTGCCGTCGAGCTTGAGGTCGAGCGTGCCCTCCTGCACCAGGATGAACTCGTCCTGGGTCGGATGGATGTGCACCGGTACGAACTGGCCAGGATCGCTGTTGGTCTCGAACGCGAAGGTGGAGTCGGTGACGGCCTTGGGGAAGTAGACCTGGCCCAGAATGTTCCAGCTCTTGCCGCCGTAGCCCGTGCCAGCGGTGGTAATGCCCTTTTCGAGTGCAGTCTTTTCAGGTGCAGTCATGGCGCGCTCCCAATGGATTCCGGCGAGGATGGAGCTTCAGTCAACAATGGGTCGCCTGTCTATCCGCTAAACGAATCCGCGAAGCGCCTGTTGCCGTGCAGCATGACGATTTTTGCCGACGCCGCCCTTTTCGCGTCCGGGGAACTATTATAGGCTTAAAGCAATCCCCTGACGCGAAGCGTGGTCGACCATGTCCGCAGCCGTGCTGGAAATGAGCGCAAGGATGCCCGCGGCCGATCGGCTCGCGGACTTCGCCCGCGTCACCACCGACGATGTCGACGAAGCGGCCGAGCAGATCGGGCGCATCTTCTGCCCGCACGATCTCAAGCCGGCACAGGCGCGCGCCACCGGCTTCTCCGCCCGGCACAATTGCGCCGCCTTCGACGGCTTTTCCATCAATTACGTCGCCTATGGCGGATCGGTCGGCATCGATCCCGGCTGCCTCGAGCGCTTCTTCCTGGTGCAGGTCCCGCTCACGGGCACGGCCTACATTCGCGCCGGCACGACCGAGCTCGACGCCGCGCCGGAGCGGACGGCGTCGCTGCTGTCGCCGACGATCCCGACCCGGATGATGTGGCGCGACTGCGCGCAGGCGATCCTGCTGTTTGACCGCCGCATGGTCGAGCAGCGCGCCGCGGCGCTGTCGGGCGGGGCGTCAGGCACGGTCGAGTTCGATCCCGTGATCGATTTGGAGGCGCCGTCCGGGCGGGCTTTGCGAGGCAGCCTTGCCGAACTGATGATGCTCGCCGAACGTCTCGGCCCCTCCGGCAGGCTGTCGGCGGTCGCGATGGCCGATTGGCGGGAGCTGCTGCTGGATCATCTGCTCAACGGCCAGCGCCATGGCCTGTCGGATTCGATTCAAACGTTCTCGGGGCGAGCCGAGCGGCTGCCGCGCGCGCTCCGCACTGCGCGGGACCATCTTGCGGACAATGCCGGCGAGCCGCTCGATCTTATGCAGCTCGCCTGCGCCTCCGGCATCGGCATCCGCGCGCTCCAGCTCGGCTTCCGCCGTCACTTCGGCCTGTCGATCTCGCGGATGCTGCTCGACATGCGCCTCGCCGGTCTGCACGCCCGCCTGGCGCAGGCCGCGCCCGATGCCTCCATCACCGACATCGCCTTCGATCTCGGCTTCACCCATCTCAGCCGCATGGCCGGCGCCTACCGCGAAAAATTCGGCGAGACGCCGTCGGCGACGCTGCGGCGAAGGATGAGCTAGCGGGAGAGAGCTATTTCCGCGGCCGCGTCGAGCCGTTGTCTTCCGCCGCCTGTTTGCGCAGGAACGCCTCGACATCCGCCTGCACCGAATAGGGCGTCGGGATCGCGTCGCCGACGGAATCGACGGCAGTGTCGAGGCAGCGACGCAGCATGCGGGCGAGCTCGGCCTTGCGGTAGGGCTTTCTCAGCAGCGGGGCGCCCATCGTCGCGCGTCCCTGCGCATGCAGCGAATCGTAGGCGTAGCCCGACGTGAACAGAACCCGCAGGGAAGGGCGCGCCGCCACCATCTGCTCGGCGAGCTCGCGTCCGTTCATACCGCCAGCCATCACGATGTCGGTGAAGAGCAGGTCGAACGGCTTGCCTTCGGCCGCAATCGCGAGCGCCTCGGTCGCATTGGCGGCCGGGATGACCTTGTAGCCGAGGCCTTCGAGCTGGACCGTGACGTATTGGCGGACGTCGCGGTCGTCTTCGACGCAGAGGACGGTTTCCTTGCCCCCGACGATCTTGCGGTCGTCATAGCCGGTCGGGCGCAGCGCGCTCGCCTCCGCCTTCGGCAAATAGAGCGTGAAGATCGTGCCGCGGCCTTCTTCGGAGGCGACCTTGATGCCGCCGCCGGACTGCTTGACGAAACCGAACACCATGCTGAGGCCGAGCCCCGTGCCCTTGCCGACCTCCTTGGTGGAGAAGAACGGATCGAAGATCCGCTCCAGGATGGCCTGGGGAATGCCGGTGCCGGTGTCGGCAATCTCGATCTCGACATAGTCGCCGGCATAGCCGGCGCCGACCGCGACGGCCTCACGCACGCCGAACACGACGTTGCGCGTCGTCAGCGTCAGTCTGCTGCCGTCCAGCATGGCGTCGCGCGCGTTGATCGCGAGGTTGAGCAGGGCCGAGCTCAACTGGCCGCGGTCGGCGTAGGCAAGCCAGACGTTGCGGTCGAGCCTGGTGACGATCTCGATCTTCTTGTCGAAGGTCGCCAGCAGCAGCTTTGCGAGCTCTTCCAACAGCTCGTTGACGTCGATCTCGGCCGGCTGCAGCGCCTGCTTGCGGGCAAAGGACAACAGGCTCGAGGTCAGCGCGGCGCCGCGGTCGGCGGCCTCGCTGATCAGCTTGGTGATGGTCGCAAGCGGCGGGTTGTCCCTGACGGCGTCGGCCAGGATCTCGATCGTGCCTGTGATCACCGTGAGCATGTTGTTGAATTCATGCGCGATACCGCCGGTGAGCTGCCCGACCGCCTCCATCTTCTGGGACTGGACCAGTTGCTCCTCGGCCGCGCGCTTCTGGGTGATGTCCCGGACGAAGGTGTTGATGAGGGTGCGCCCTGCGAGCCGCATGACCGTGCTGGAGGCCTCGGCCAGGATCCGGTCACCGTTCCGGTGGATCAGGGTGAGCTCGAAGCGCAGGCCGGCCGGCGCATCCGACAATTCCGGAACGAGCCGCGCCATGCGCTGCCTGAAGGCGGCGCGCAGCGGCTCGGCGACGATGAGATCGACGACGTCGGCGCCGAGCGCCTCCTGGCGCGTCCATCCGGTCAGGGCCTCGGCCTGAAAGCTCCACTCCAGCACGGCGCCGCTGTCGTCGATCTGGATGAAGGCATCGAGCGCGGTCTTGATGACGGCTTGCATCATCTGCGCGCTGTCGCTGCGTGCTCGCGCGTCTTCCGCCGATCGTCCGGCGGCGCGCTTGTCCTCCGAGGTCTCGATCGCGCGCGTGCAGAGGTGCACGAGCAGCGCGGCAACGGCGGCGCTTGCGATTAGGGCTGCGATCTGGGCCATGCCGAACCCGGGTCCGGCCACGGCATAGGAGGCGAGGAGGGCCGCCGCGGTCACCACGACCTGTGCGGCCATCGCGAGTGTCAGAAGCCCCCTGAGTTTCATGGTCTCCCACCAAAGAAGACTACCGCATCGGCCGCCCGGTCCCGGGTGCCGCTTTGATGTGAGCTACAGACTCCGCGCGGCGGCGTCGAGGGGCAATTTGCGGTGGTGTTAGCCTTTCTTCGGCCTCAACCTGCGGGCGAATCGGTCTGGCGCGAAGGGCGCGCATACAAGCAATGCGATTGACAGCTGTACTGAGGCGTGATCGTTCGAACTGAACTCCAGGAGTGCCCCATGTCCCCGCCACTCAACCGTATCAACAGCGACGAACGCCTGCCGCAGCAGGTCGATGTCGTCGTCATCGGCGGCGGCGTCATCGGTGTCTCCGCGGCCTATCATCTGGCGAAGAAGGGCCTTTCGGTCGCGCTGGTCGAGAAGGGCCATGTCGGCGGCGAACAGTCGAGCCGCAATTGGGGCTGGTGCCGCCAGCAGGGCCGCGCGCGTGAGGAGATCCCGCTCGCCCGCGAGGCGCTGCTTCTGTGGGAGGACATGCAGAACGACGCCGGCGTCGATGCAGGCTTCCGCCGCACCGGCGTGTTGTTCCTGACCAAGAGCAAGGACGAGCTTGCGAGCTGGGAGCGCTGGGCCGCGGTCGCGCGCGAGATGCAGGTCCACTCGACCGTCCTGACGCCGGCCGAGGTCGCCGAGCGCATGCCGGGCAATACCGACACCTGGGTCGGCGGGCTGCATACGCCGAGCGACGGCCGCGCCGAACCGTCGATGGCCGTGCCTGCGCTCGCCACCGCCGCGCGAAAACACGGCGTCACCATCCATCAGGACTGCGCCGCGCGCGGGCTGGAGACTTCAGCCGGTCGCGTCAGCGCCGTCGTCACCGAGAAGGGCACCATCCGCACCCAGTCCGTGCTGCTGTCGGGCGGCGCGTGGTCGTCGCTGTTCTGTCGCCGTCACGGCATCGAGCTGCCGATCGGTCTCGTCAATGCGACGGCCTGCCGGACCACGCCGGGACCGGAGATCACCTCGGGCGCGCTGGGCACCGATCTCTACTGCGTCCGCCGCCGCCTTGACGGCGGCTTTACGCTGGCGTTGCGCAACCGCGGCACGGTGGAGCTGTCGCCCGATTTGTTCCGCTATGCGCGCACGTTCTGGCCGACCTATCTGCATCGCAAGAATGGACTGAAGCTGTCGTTGGGCAAGTCCTTCTTCGACCAGATCGTGCGCGGCACCAGCTGGAGCTTTGACAAGCCGTCGCCATTCGAGACCGAGCGCGTGCGCGATCCAGAGCCTGACATGTCACTGGTCAATGCGGCGCTGGCCTCGCTGATCAAGGCCAACCCTGAACTCAAGGACATCGAGATCGCGGAAGCCTGGGGCGGCACGATCGACTGCACGCCGGACACGATTCCCGTGATCTCGCCGGTCGACGCGCTGCCGGGCTTCTTCCTCGCCACCGGATTTTCCGGCCACGGCTTTGGCATCGGCCCCGCCGCCGGCAAGCTCGCCGCCGACATCGTGACCGGCACCACGCCGCTGGTCGATCCCGCCGCCTACAGCCACAAGCGCATGATCGACGGCCGCCGGCTCGCGCCGGTCAGTCCGTTCTGAGGGCTCGCATGACGGTTCTCTACAAGGCCAACATGGTTCGCGGTGCCGAATGGGCGCGCTTCTTCGCGGAGCGCGCGCCCGACATCCCGTTCCGGCTCTGGCCTGACATCGGCGACCCCGCTGATATCCGCTATCTCGTGGCGTGGGTGCCGCCCGACGACATCGCGACGAGGTTCCCCAATCTCGAGCTGGTCTTCTCGGTCGGCGCGGGAGTGGATCAGTTCGACGCCACAAAGGTCCCGGCGCACATTCCCCTGGTCCGCATGCTGGAGCCCGGCATCGCCGAGACCATGGTGGAGTATGTCACCATGGCCGTGCTCGGTCTGCATCGCGACCTCCTGAACTTCATCGATCAGCAGAAGCAGCAGGTCTGGCGCGAGATCCGGATCACGCCGGCGAAACGGCGGCGTGTCGGCGTGATGGGGCTTGGCCAGCTCGGCCAGGCCGTGCTCGAACGCCTCAAGGTGTTCGGCTTTCCGCTGTCGGGGTGGAATCGCTCGGCGCGGGAGATCGAGGGCGTGACCTGCTATGCAGGTGCGGATGCGCTTCCGGCGTTTCTTTCGCAGGCCGACATTCTCGTTTGTCTGCTTCCGCTGACCGACGAGACCCGCGGCATCCTCAACGCGCATTTGTTCGCGCGCCTGCCGCGCGGTGCGTCCCTCGTCAACGTCGGACGCGGCCCGCATCTCGTTGAAGCCGACTTCCTCGCGGCGCTCGACAGCGGTGCGCTATCAGGCGCGGTGCTCGATGTCACCGAACCCGAGCCGCTGCCTGAGGGACATCCGTTCTGGCGCCATCCCCGCATCCTGCTGACGCCGCACAATGCCAGCATGACGACGCCGGACACGGCCGTCGATTTCGTGCTCGATGTCATCGACCGTCACCGCCGCGGCGAGGCGTTGCCGGGGCGTGTCGATCGCAGCCGCGGTTACTGAGGGCGTGATGGTGTTGAGAACATCGGTGTAGCCACGAGCTCCTCTTACCTCTCCCGCATGCGGGAGAGGTCGGCGCGCAGCGTCGGGTGAGGGTTCTCTCCTCTTGGGGGTTGCGGGGGAGGGTTGGCGCGACGATGAGGACTTGTCCTCCTGAAATCGTGACTGGATGGAGCGAGAGGGAACTGCGGCATGTGAACCGCCTCATATTCCATCACTCTCTTTTCGAGCTATCACTCCTCCAAGAAATTGCCGCACCCGGAGCCAACTGACAGACACGGGTGAGATGCAAATGCCTGCGAAGCCGCGTGCTCGCAGCTTTGGATTGGCTCTCGTTTTGGTCACGAGCAAGCCAACCCCCATCACTCAGCACAGATCTTTCAGAAATTGGAATCGAGGACATCGCGAAACGCGTCCACGCAGCTCCTATTCGGGGTCGGCCGGTAGGCTGCTACTTAGTAAGGAGTACCCAATGAAGACAAGCAACGCGGCACCCAGCGCATTTTCCCTGACAAGGTACGCCGGCCATCTTCGGATCGCCCGTTCCAGTCTGATCAAGTCGGCCCATCTTCTTGAAAGAATTGGGCTTGCAGCCGTCGGGGCCTCCTGCGGCCTCTATGTGGGTGCGGCCTTGTTGCGTCAGAAGGGCGGACTTTTTGAAAGCGGCTGGATCGTGCTGCTGACGATGCTCTACGGAGCTCTCAGCTATTATGTCGGAATTGATTTGTCTCGTACGATCGCTCGGAGGTCGATTTCGAGTACCTCCGAAGAATACGACGGCTCCGAGATGGTTGAGATCATGAGTGCGGCCGGAACGTTCGGCGCAGCGATTGCAGCAGCTCTGTCCGTCAGCATCCTTGTCCTTGATCAAACCCTCCCCAATGGCCTCGTAGCCTTTGTCGCCGGCTGCTGGGTGATTGGCTCTTCGCTTCAAGTCGCGGCGGGAACGATGGCGCGTAACTACGAAGTGCCCGACAACAAGGATTAAAGATAATTGTGCTCACGGAAAAACGTCTGCTTGGCGTCGTGATGTGAGCACAAGCCCGGTACCGGGATTAGGCGTCAGGCCTGAAGGCGAGTGACTGACGACTCATCGCAACTTCTGTCGTCCAATGCGGCGTGCAGACGATTTTTGGTAGCGCAGCCGCTCGCATCAAACAATGTCCCAGCGTGGAAGCGGTATCGGTACTGAGCAACCTAAGTTATCGCGCAACAAACAAGACGTGCCATCATGGTGGCATTGGGATATTGTCCCTGCGCGCCGTGGTCCAAAATTCTGCTAACCGCCAACCACACGATCGGTGGAGCCAATGCAGATTGCGGAGTGGCTCGAGAAGCTGGGGCTTGGGCAATACGCAGAGCGTTTTGCCCAAAATGGGATCGACATGGGCGTCCTTCCCGAGCTGATGGTCGAGGACTTCGACAAGCTCGGAGTCCTGCTCGGGCATCGCCGCAAAATGCTGCGTGCGATTGCCGACCTTGATCCAGCCGCGCTGATCGCATCGCCGACTCCTCCTCACGACGCCGAGCGTCGCCACCTCACTGTCATGTTTTGCGATCTGGTCGGCTCGACTGCGCTCTCCGCGCGTCTCGATCCCGAGGATATGTGGGAAGTGATCCGGGCTTACCGCGCCGCCTGCGGGCGCGTCGTTGCTGCTTATGACGGCAGGATAGCCAGGTTCGTCGGCGACGGAATACTCGTCTATTTCGGCTATCCGCGCGCCCACGAAGATGATGCGGAGCGCGCAGTGCGAGCCGGCCTTGACACTATCTCCGCGGTTCGCCAGCTCAAGATGGGCGCCGACGAACGGGTTGAACTGCGGATCGCAATCGCGACCGGGCTTGTGGTGGTCGGCGACCTCATCAGCGGAGATGCGTCAGAGGAGCACGCAACCGTCGGCGATACACCAAACCTCGCTGCCCGGCTCCAGAGCCTGGCGGAACCGGGGGCGGTCGTCGTTGCTTCGTCGACGCGGCGGCTGCTTGGCGATCTCTTCACGTTTCGCAATCTCGGCCGCCGCGAGGTCAAGGGGATAGCCGAACCGATCGCGGTCTGGGCGGTGGAAGGAGCGACCTCATCGGAAAGTCGCTTCGAGGCGGTCCGCGCCGCGCGCTCGATCGGCTTTGTCGGCCGCAAGGACGAGATCGAGTTCATTCTCTCGCGCCAGCGGGAGGCATGGCAGGGCCAGGGCCAGATCGTATTGATTTCCGGCGAAGCGGGCATCGGCAAGTCGCGCATCGTGGCAATGCTGTCCGAGAGCCCCTCGTTGGGGACGCACCGTCGCGTGCGATATCAGTGTTCGCCTTACCACACCAACAGCGCACTTCATCCCTTTGTCGCGCAGCTCGAGCGCGCCGCCGGAGTTCGCTCGCACGACACGCCAGAACAAAAGCTCGACAAGCTCGAGGCGATGCTGGCAATAGGAACCCGGCAAGTCGCCCGGGCCACGCCGCTCATTGCGGCTCTGCTCTCGATTCCGACCGGCGACCATTGCCCGCCACTCGGCTTGAGCCCGGCCCAGCAGAGGCGACAGACATTTGCCGCCCTTCTCGATCAGCTCGAGGGATTGGCGCGAGACCAGCCTCTGCTGATCATCTGCGAGGATATGCATTGGGCCGATGCGACGACACTTGAACTGTTCGATCTCGCGGTCGATCGGATCAGGGGCCTGCAGATACTCGTGCTCTTGACGTCCCGGCCGGAGTTCGAGCCCTCCTGGTCGGGCCTTGCCAATGTCAGTCTGTTGCGGCTCGACCGGCTCGATCGGCAGGACACGCGCGCGCTGGTCGAGCAGGTGGTCGTCGGTCGCGAGCTGCCACGCGAAATGATGAAGCAAATCATCGACAAGACCGATGGCATACCGCTATTCGTCGAAGAGTTGACCAAGATGGTGCTGGAGTCCGGGCTGCTCGTCGAAGATGCCGGGCGCTACCGCCTGAATAGTCCGCTCCCGCCGCTTGCTATCCCCGCGACGCTGCAGGATTCGCTGATGGCGCGGCTCGACCGGCTCGCTCCGGTCAAGGAGGTGGCGCAGATAGGCGCCGCCATTGGCCGTGACTTCTCGTACGCACTGCTGAAAACCGTGGCGGGACGCGACGATCTGACGCTGAACGCTGCGTTGGGACAACTTGAAGAGGCCGAACTGCTGTTGCGTCGTGGCACGCCGCCCGAAGCAAATTACAGTTTCAAGCACGCCCTTGTTCAGGAGGCGGCCTACGAGAGTCTGCTCAAGAGCAAACGGCAGCTGCTTCATACCCGCATTGGCGATGTCCTGCGCGAGAAGTTTCCAGCCGTCGCCGAGACCGAACCGGAAGTTCTGGCGCACCACTTCACTGAGGCGGGGCTGAGCGAGGTGGCCCTCGAATGGTGGCGTAAGGCGGGCCAGCAGGCGTTGAAACGCTCGGCCTATTCCGAGGCGATCGCGCATCTCGGCAAGGCCATTGCGACCGCCGATCAGTTGCCTGATGATTCCCGCCGGATCATGAGCAGGCTGCATCTCCAAATCGCATATGGCCGTGCCTTGCGGGGCAGCCTCGGCCACAGCGCTCCAGAGACGGTCGCGGCATGGACGCGTGCGCGCCAGTTCGCAGCCGACATCGATGATCCCGTTGAGCTTGCGCCGGTGCAGTCGGGGCTCTTCAATGCCTGCCTGACCCACGGCGAACTCGCTCCGATGCGGGAGCTGGCGGACGCCATCAGGAGCGCCGCTGACCGACGACCGGACTCGCCGGTGGCCGCCGTCGTCGCCCATTGGACGGGCGGCGTCACCTGCTGGTTCGAGGGCGATTACTTGAATGCGAGAACGCATCTCGAGCGGGCGCTGGGGATCTATGGTGCCGAACCGGATCCCGCGACCTTCAGGGCGTCTGCGCTGGATCTGCCGTTCGTGATCATGAGATTTCTTGCCCTGGTGCTCTGGCCGCTCGGTAGCACCGCTCGTGCGCGCAAGCTGGCCGCGGAAGCGGTGGGTGCTCCGGGCGAAAAACGGGCGTTGTCCCAGGCCAATGCACTGGTTCATCGCGCTGTGTTCGACGGGGTATGCGGGGGCATGTTGCAGCAAACAGAGACGATCCTGGCGCTCGGTCTCGCGCGCGACCACACGATGCCGCTGTACGTGGCCGCGGGCACCTACCTGAATGGCCTCGCCAAGTGGCGTGCCGGCGACCGAATGGCCGGACTGGCGGACATGCGTCACGGCTGGGCCTTCCTGCACGAGAACGACTGCTACCTCTGCGAACCGTTCTGGGGGATGCACGTCGCCCTGGCGAATGCAGAGGTGGGCGAAGTCGGGACCGGGCTGGAAATCCTGGACGAATCGATCGCCGGGACGGGACAATCCGGCCAGCATTGGCTCGATGCTGAGCTGCATCGTGTCCGCGGTAAACTTGTATCGCGCCATGATCCTTCGGACGAATCCAGTGCCGAAGAAGCCTTCAAGCGAGCGCTGGACATCGCGCGACACCAGCAGACCAGGACTTTCGAGCTGCGGGGCGCCCTTGAACTTGCACGCCTGTACAAGACAAATGGCCGAGCTGGTGCGGTCTCTGAAGTGCTCACTCCTGTGCTCGCTGAATTCGATGCGGAGCGAAATCTTCCCGAAGTCCTGGCAGCGAGAGAGCTGCTTGGGAATAGGCGTTAGCCGCGCCGTCATTCGATCGGCGCAAGCGCCGCGCCGGCTTCAGCCGGAATGGGGCGATATCTCGATCCTTTATTCGGCAGCCGTAGTTATCCGGTTTTGACACGGCTTAACCTGTTGTGGTGAATCCTAGGTATGCTTCTCGTGGTTGCGAAGGCGAGTCTGCCGCGGCGGCGAATCCTGATTTCGGCTGGCGGCAATGTTGTTGGATTGCTCCTTGCCTCAAGGCGCAGACTTCATCCCAACGCCCGGCGATTGGCTTGCCTTCGCTGCGGCAGGCGCAGCGACCAAAGCCCATTGGAGATCCAGTCGTGGTTCGTTTGCACGTCGAACGTTTCATTCGCAGCCGGGGTGTTCGTCGAGCCCTGGCGCTAGGGATCATCGCGCTGAGCGGATGGGCCCTGTTGCCGTATGTGACCTACCGAATCGCTCCCTCCGCCTTTGTCAATGCCGAGCTCATGCGGGTGACTGCACCGTTCGCGGGTCAGCTCTCGCCTGATCTTCCACGCAAGGGCGAATATTTCCAGCAGAGTCGGGTGGTGCCGATGGTCGGGGCGCGTTCGCCGGATCGCCGACACCTCATGGACCTCGATCAGCAGCTTGCCGTGTCCACCAAACGCGCCGAGCTCGCACGTCGGCAACTCGAGGAAATCGCCGGGCTCGATGGCAAGCTCCGCGAGCGCAGCGAGGACTATCGTTTGGGGATGGTCGCGCGCCTGAGCCACGAAATCGGCGAAACGGAGGTTGAAAAAGGCGGCTGTCTCGCCGAGGCGCGGCAGCGGAACGATGTCGCGGGCCGGATGGAGAAGCTCGTGAAGCTCGGCATCAGTTCGCAGATCCGCTCCGGCGAGGCCCAAGCCTCGCAGGAGGCAACCGCAACGCGGTGCCGGATGGCCGATGAACGCCTGCAGCGCCTCAAGACCGAGTTGGGGGCGGCCGAGAAAGGTCTTTATCTTCGTGGCGATGCCAATGACGTGCCCTACTCGCAGCAGCAACGCGAGCGACTGGTTCTCCGCCGCCAGGAGCTCGAGACGGACGAGTTGCAAAACAGCTCACGTTCTGCGCAACTGGCCGCGGAAATCGTCGAGGAGCGCGCTCGGCT
The DNA here is from genome assembly GCF_002936975.1 of Bradyrhizobium sp. AC87j1. NCBI lineage: Bacteria > Pseudomonadati > Pseudomonadota > Alphaproteobacteria > Hyphomicrobiales > Nitrobacteraceae > Bradyrhizobium > Bradyrhizobium sp. AC87j1. Next base: position 26,217 of record NZ_PTFE01000060.1, on the reverse strand, counting down.
TGATCGTCTCGATCACTACGATCTGTCGTTGCCTGCCGCCCATGTCGTCTGGTCGGTCGCGGCCAGCCCGGGCTCGATGGTCACGGAAGGGCAATCGGTCCTCGATTTTGCAGACTGCCAACGCCGATTCATTGTCGTTGAACTGCCCGAGCGCGATTTCGAGAAGATCAAGGCCGGAGATGCGGCTACCGTCCGCCTGATTGGGAGCGGCGAATGGAAGACCGGCCTGGTCCGGCAAGTCCGCGGATCGGCTGCTTACGCCGACGATCGACTGCTTGCGGCTCGGGTGCCGCGGCCTGATCCGGGCAACATTACCGTTGAGATATCGCTTCCCCCCAACGAAACGTGGGCCGAGCGCAATGGCTCCTGCGATATCGGACGACTGGCCGAAGTGCGCTTCGAGCGCAGAGCCGACGGCTTGCTACGATTGGTCAGCTCGAAGTTGAAATGGCTGACGGCGCGCCTGGAGCTCGACCAGTCGTCCCTGTGAGCGAGGTGTTCCATGCAGGCCATGACTCTGTCTCTCTCTCAGCTGTTCGCGCCGATGGTGGGGATTTTTGCGGCGATGTACCTGTTGGCGCCGACCTTTCCAGTCGCGCGCCCTTGGGCACGTGTCGCGGTCTTTGTCGCGGTTTGGCTTGTCGTGGCTCGCTATCTCGAATGGCGCATTTTTACCACGGTGCTGCCTGCAACCGGGACTTGGTATCAGGTTTACTGGATCTGGTTCTGTCTCTTCGTTGAGCTACTGACCTTCACGGATCAGTTTATTCTTTATCTGATTTTCCTTCGCAGGACCGATCGCCGCAGCGAGGCAGATCAGCACGAGCGTCGGCTTCGCAGCCTGCCGCATGATGAGCTGCCATCGGTCGACGTCCTTATTCCAACCTTTGACGAGCCGTTCGAGGTGTTGGAAAAGACGATCACCGGCGCGTTGTGTCTGGACTATCCAAACTTCCAGGTCTGGGTTCTGGATGATGGTCGCCGGCCTTGGCTCAAGAAACTCTGCGAGGAAAAGGGTGCCGGGTATCTCACGCGCGCCGACAATTTGAATGCCAAGGCCGGCAATATCAATCATGCGCTGACGCAGACGAGCGGCGAGTTCTTTGCGATCTTTGACGCGGACTTCGTGCCGCAGTGCAAATTCCTGATGCGCACGATCGGCTTCTTCGCGGATCCAAAGATCGGAATCGTTCAGATCCCGCACACCTTTTACAACGAGGATCCGATGCAGGCGAATCTCGGCCTGCACAGGGGATTGCCGGACGAACAACGGTTCTTCTTTGATTCCATCATGCCCGCGCGCGACGGCTGGGATGGTGCCTTTTGTTGTGGTTCCAACTCCGTCACGCGTCGTGCAGCACTTCGCGTGGTTGGGGATGCCTTGCCAACCCAGTCCATTACCGAAGACATTCTGCTGACGCTGGTCCTGCTGCGCAAAGGGTACATCACCCGTTATCTCAACGAGCCCATGGCGATTGGATTGGCGCCGGAAAGCCTTGACGCGTTTTTCGTGCAACGGCAACGCTGGGCGCGTGGCGCGATCCAGACTCTGTATCTCTCCGCCGGCCCGCTCGGCCCCGGACTGGGCTTGATGCATCGGCTCCTGTTCTTTCCGACTCATTGGCTCTCATTGGGCTTGCGGGCGCTCATGGTCGTGGTGGTTCCGATCGTGTTCATGTGGACCGGTCTAGCGCCTGTCGTCGACGTCACCCCCGAGGCGGTCTTCTTTTACTTGTTCCCCGCGATCCTGGCGCTCAACGGCGGCATCTCTTGGTTTGCGCCGCACGTGCACTTTCCGCTCGCCGCTCAGGTGTCGGCGACGATCCAGAGCTTCAAGATTCTGCCGACGGTGCTCGGAACTCTCGTCAAGCCGACGGGACATGCGTTCAAGGTGACGCCCAAGGGAACTGCCGCGCGGTGCGCAAGCTACGCCGCGGAGATATTCTGGCCGTCGGCGGCGCTGATGGCGTTGACGGTTGTCGGCCTGGTTCTGAACACCATCCCGGAATGGCGGATGATCGATCATCCGGCCGCTTTACCGATGGTCGCCTTCTGGTCGGTGGTGAACGTCGTCGTGCTCTTCTTCGTCTGCATGACCTCGCTGCAGGCTCGGATGGGACGCGCCGAGGAGCGTTTCGACGTCGATGAATCGGTCTTGATCGAGACTGGGGCCGGCGAACGGCTTTCTGGGCGCGTGAGCAACATCTCCCTCTCTGGCGCTGGCGTTCTGCTCGGCTCCGGCATTGACTCTCCCGGCGCTGGAGAACCGCTGCGCGTGCACATCATGCAGGTGGGCTGGATCGACGCGATGATTGTACAACAACGAGGCCGGCTGGTCGGGATGCAGTTCCATTTGCCGCAATCGCTTGAACGAGACCTGCTGATTCGCAAGCTCTTTACCGTCGCCCGTTTGAAGGGGAACGGTCTCGTCGCATGCTCCGTGAACAGGGCGATGCTCAAGAACATCTGGTTAATGGCCATGCCGTTGCCTCAAATTGTTACAACTGGCGCGAAGCCCGCATCGCTTTCGCCGCCGATGCGTTTGCCGGCAGAGAGCCTGGTCATTCGGCCTCAACCGCGGATCGACGATCTGGCACATCTTGCCGGAGTCCGAAACCTGCATCCCGCCAGTTTCACTGAGCCTCACTTTGGCCGAGTGGCCGGCACGTTGAGCGAGGCCGTCAAGTCGGGCTGATTGCGGTGGTGTCCTTCTCGCCCGACCGGTCGATGGATTAGCCGCTCATCGATGCCGCCAGTCTTTCGGAGCCCTGCCAGAAACTCAACCGGAACGAGCAACTATCCCTTAGCCCAAGGCGTTTACAGGGTTGGGGTGGAGGGAACATCTCTTGATCGATCACCGGAGTGATGTTCGCCAGGGGCGTCTGACGTTCTGGGTCTCGGCATTCGTGGCGGTCGCCTGTATGGCGATTGTCGCGCTCAGCGGCTGGCGGGAATGGTCCTCGCGACTGGCGGTGCTGAAGGGTTCCGAAACGGACATGGCCAATCTGGCCCGGTCGCTGACGCAACACGCGGACGACACGTTCGAACTCGCGGATACCGTTCTGAATGTGCTGGTTGGTCAACTCGAACTGGAGGGAGCCGGGCCAACGGCAATCGCCAAGATTCAGACCTTTTTGACCCGACGCAAAGCCGCGAACCGGATCCGCGCCGTATTTATCTACGACGAGACCGGCCGCTGGCTCGCAACCAGCGAGCCAGTGGATTTCGCCCGTCTCAACAACAGCGACCGAGATTATTTCCAGCATCATCGTGCCGTGGCGGACCGGGGGACCTTCATTGGGAATCCGGTGAAGAGTCGATCGGGCGGGCAATGGATCATCACCGCGTCAAGGCGCTTCAATCATCCCGACCGCAGTTTTGCCGGAGTTGCCCTTACGACGATCGATGTCGACTATTTTCTAAAGTTTTATCGCGGGTTCGACGTTGGCCAGAACGGTTCAATCGCTCTGGCGACCGCGGGAGGCATTGTCCTCGCGCGTACCCCGGACAACGGATACACGGGCCGCGATCTGTCGAGTGCTCCGCTTTTCAAGACTATTCGCGAGCGGCCGGCTGCGGGCGTCTACTACTTCACGTCGCCTCTCGACGGCGTTCGGCGTCTGAGCTTCTATCAACTCAGCAGCCGCTACTCCGTTCTCCTCGTTGCTACGGAATCGGAAGATGACGTCTTGGCCCCCTGGCGCAGAGCCGCGCTGACGCGCATTGCCGCAGTCCTGGCGCTGACAGGTGGGCTCGGTGTTGCCGGGCTCTTTCTGGTGCGCCAGTTGCACCTACGGCAGAAGATGGCCGCTGCCCTGGTCGCCAAGGAGGCGGATTTTCGCCTCCTTGCAGAGCAGTCGGGAGACATGGTCATGCGCGTCGCAGTCGATGGACGGATCCTCTATGCGTCGCCGTCCACCGCTCGAATCCTTGGCTGGGCTCCGAACGAATTGATGGATACATCAGCCCTCGCCGGCATCAATCCCGCGGATCTGGCCCGGGTTGAGCAAACGCTCTCCGCATTGATGAACGGCGAAGCCGAGGAGGCGAGAATCACGTATCGCACCCGTCATCGTGAGAAGGAAGAGATCTGGGTCGAAAGTGCACTGCGCGTCACGAGGAGTGCGCAGAGTGGACACATCAACGGCGTGGTGGCGATCTCGCGCGACATGACCGAACGCAAGGATCTGGAGGATAGGCTGGCGGCTCTCGCCAGTTCGGACGGCCTGACGGCCTTGGCAAACCGCAGACACTTCGACGAGCGGCTGGAGGCGGAATGGGACCGGGCCAGGCGGGAAGGAACGCCTCTGTCACTGCTGCTGATGGACGTCGATCATTTCAAGAGCTTCAACGACCGGTACGGGCATCAAGCGGGCGATTCATGTCTCCGCTCAATCGCGGGGGTCCTGGCGCAGCAGGCCAGACGGCCGGCAGACGTGGCGGCCCGGTACGGTGGCGAGGAATTCGCCTTGCTGCTGCCGAATACCGACGCAGGAGGTTGCGAGCAGGTCGGCGAGCGAGTCCGGCAGGCGATTGAGGACCTCGGCATCCTGCACGCGCTCAACCCGTCATCCAGGCAGGTCACCCTCAGTATTGGTGGCGCCACACATAATTCGTTCGGCGACAAGGCGGATTGCACGTCGCTGATAGCGGCTGCGGATAAGGCGCTTTACGCCGCCAAGGAGGGCGGACGCAACCGCCTGGTGATGTCAGGGCAAGTCGTCGCGTGGCCCGGCTCGATACGGGCTTGAAGAGCAATTCCAGCTGCCGCGGCGTGGTGTCACGAATTCACGTGCACGAAATCCCGCAGCAGCGGATAGATCTCGTTGTTCCAGCGCCGGCCTGAGAATACGCCGTAATGGCCGACGCCGGCCTGCATGTGGTGGACGCGCCGATAGGCGCGCACGCCGGTGCAGAGGTCCTGCGCGGCGAGTGTCTGGCCGATCGAGCAGATGTCGTCCTTCTCGCCTTCGACCGTCATCAGCCCCATGCGGCCGACGGCCCGGGTGTTCACCGGGCGGCCGCGATGCATCAGTCTGCCTTGCGGCAACAGGTGCTCCTGGAACACGTCGCGCACAGTCTCGATGTAGAACTCGGCCGGCAGGTCCATCACGGCGAAATATTCGTCGTAGAAGGTCTTGATGGTCGCGGCCTTGTCCTTCTCGCCCTTGGCGATGTGGTTGGCGAGATCCATGTGCTGCTTGATGTGGCGCTCGAGGTTCATCGAGACGAAGGCGGTGAGCTGCACGAAGCCGGGATAGACTTTCCGCAAGGCGCCGCGGCACTGCATTGGCACGTAGTTGATCAGGTTCCGCTCGAACCATTCGATCGGCTTGCTCTTGGCGAAGTCGTTGACCCTGGTCGGCTGGATGCGGGTATCGATCGGCCCAGCCATCAGCGTCAGCGTCGCCGGGCGCGAGGGATGGTTGTCCTCGCACATGATCGCGGCGGCGGCGAGCGCCGACACCGACGGCTGGCAGATCGCCACCATGTGCGGGCGCGGGCCGAGCTGTCCGAGGAAATCGATCAGATGCTCGGTGTAGTCGTCGAGCCCGAAGCGGCCCTCGCTGCGCGGGATGTCGCGCGGATTGTGCCAGTCGGTGATGTAGACGTCGTGGTCCTGCAGCAGCGTCTGAACGGTGCCGCGCAGCAGCGTTGCGAAATGGCCGGACATCGGCGCCACCAGCAGCATGCGCGGCTGCTCCGTCACGCCGTCCTTCCTGAAGTGCAGCAGCGAGCCGAACGGTGTCGCGTAGGCGATCTCCTCGGTGACGGCGACTTCGCGATTGCCGACCATGACGCTGTCGATGCCGTAGGCCGGGCGATGATAGGTGAGGGTGGAGCGCGAGATCAGCTCCAGCGCCGCCGACAGCCGGCCGACGACCTGGTCCGACATGCCCTGCGGCACCAGATTGAGGAATCTGAGCGCGGACGAAGCCCCCGCGCGCCACGGCGCCGCCAGGTCCATCTGGTTCTGAAAAGCCTGATAATACATCGACATCATACTGAAGTGCCCACCTGTCCCCCCGTCTTGATGCAATATCGAAGCCAGATGGGGGCCGGACCGCCGGGAAAATTGGCACGTCGCTTGCTGCTCTTTGGGCGGGAAGGACGGGGCACGCACGCGCGGCAGTGCGCTCCCAGGCGTGAGGGAAGGGGCCATATGGCAAAGGCGACACTGACCATCAGCAGCAAGAACTACTCGTCCTGGTCGCTGCGCGGCTGGCTGCTGACGAAATTCTCCGGGCTCGATTTCGAGGAAATCGTCACCGCGCCGGACGATCCGTCGGCGCGCGCCGAAATCCTCTTGCTGTCGTCGTCGATCCTGGTGCCGTGTCTGCGGCACGACGGTGCGGTGGTGTGGGATACGCTGGCGATCGCCGAATACCTCAACGAGGCGATGCCGTCAGCCGGCCTGCTGCCTGATGATCGCGTGCAGCGCGCGCATTGCCGCTCAATCTGCGGCGAAATCCATTCCGGCTTCACCACCTTGCGCGCCTCGCTGCCGGTGAATCTGAAAGGACATTTCCCCGGCTTCAAGATCTGGTCGCGCGCGCAGGCCGACATCGACCGGGTCTGGTCGATCTGGCGCGACTGCCTGGAGAGGTCGGGCGGCCCGTTCCTGTTCGGCGAGCGGCGCACCATGGCGGATGCGATGTACGCGCCGGTGGTGACGCGCTTCGTCACCTATGACGTCAAGCTCGAGCCGCAGCTGAAGGCCTACGCCGACACCATCATGGCGATGGATGAGATGAAGGAATGGATCGCGGCGGCGAGGGAGGAGCCGGCCGAGATCGAGGAGCTCGAGGTCGAATATTAGGCAGGCAGCGCGAAGCCCTGCTCGTTTCGAGGGCGGGGACTGGCCAGGGCGGCCCGCGAGCTATGTCCTTGTCGCGATTAACCTTTGGCGCCCGTGCCAGTCCCGGGCGGTCCGCCGTGCTGCGCAGATATTGTACGCACCGGCCAAGCCGCATCGACATCTAGCCGTGAACAGCTGCGTACGCGGTCGTTCGGCTGATTCGGACGTGATTCGTTCGGGCCGCGTTCCGAAGGTTAAGACGGAGCGCGGCCCCGTTGCATTTTGGAACAAAAATGGGCGTCAGGCGGCCCCGCGCTGCCTCACGCGCGGCAGGCGCCAGCCTATGACGGTCGCTTCGACCGCGATGCCGGCTTCGTTGTTCTGCCAGCGGCCCTCGACATAACGGCAGGCGAACGGCAGCTGGTACGTCCCGCTGTGATCCTCGCACAGCACTTCGAGCGCAAGGCCCGGCGGTGGTTCTCCGGCGCCGTCGAATTCCGCCAGTCGTCTATCGCGCGTTGCCATTCCAAAAATCTCCCCTAAACAAAGCCGCGGAACAGCGCCCACTTCTTCCGCGTGCGGATCATCGTTCCCCGTCCAAGGGAACGATGCAAGCTCAACGCGAGAATGCGGTGCGAGTGTGGTAGCCTTGAGTGGCTGTGCGCAAACAGCGCACATTGCCGTGATCGATTGGACGAGGAACCCTTCATGCTGCTTCGAAACGCCGGCGTTTGTTTCGCGATATTGCTGCTCGCAACGCTGGCGAATGCGCCGATGCACGCGCAGGACGTGCCCGGCATCGAGATCTGCACGGTCGAGAAGACCATGGAGCGGCGCACCAGCTGCCTGCAGAGCAATGTCGACTTCCTGCAGAAGGCGATCACCAAGCTCACGCTCGACCACCAGCAGAAGCTGGATGCAGCAAACCGCCAGATCGACGCGTTGAAGACGAACCTCGCCGGCTTGCAGAAGACGCTCGGCGATCTCCAGGCCGCCCAGGTCCAGGTGAAGACGGCCGAGGATTTGAAGAAGAAGCAGGACGCGCCGCCGGCGAAGGACGCGAAATAAGCGCGCCGCTCACGTCACGCGATATCGCTCCATCACGTCCCGATCGGGCTCATAGCCGAGCCCCACGCCCGAGGGCACCGCGACATGGCCGGTGGCATCGCTGTCCGCGCGGCCGCCCCAGAGGCAGGCCTCGCGCTTGAGATAGAACATCTCGACCAGCCCGTCCTCGCGTGTCGCCAGAAGGTGCAGCGTCGCGAGCAGGCCCGGACCGAAATACGGCGAGTGCGGCACGATCTTGACGCCGAGTTGATCGGCGAGCGCCGCGATCTTCAGAAATTCCGTGATGCCGCCGACCTTGGTCACCGACGGCTGGGCGTGGCTCACCGCGCCGGCCTGCAATATCTGGCGGAATTGATATTCGGTGCAGGCATTCTCGCCGGCGGCGATGCCGAGCCCGCCCTTGCTGCGGACCTCGGCGAGCGCGGCGAAGTCTTCCGGCGGCCACACCGGCTCCTCCAGAAACATCGGCCGTGCGTCGCGGCAGGTCGTTGCGAACGCGATCGCCTGCTCGGCCGTCAGCGGGCAGTTCATGTCGACCATCAGCGGAATGGTCGGCCCGATCGCCTCCCGCGCGGCGAACACCGCCGGCGCCGTGGTCTCGTGCAGCTTGATTGCCCCATAGCCGAGCGCGAGCGCCTTCCTGCATTCGGCCGCGATGTTGTCGGGCGAGCCGATCCGCAGCAGGCTCGCATAGGCGGGAATGGCCGTGCGCCTGGTCTCGCCGAGCAGGCGATGCAGGGGCACGCCCTCGACCTTGGCAGCAAGATCCCAGAGCGCGATGTCGAGCCCCGAGATCGCGAACATGGTGATGCCGTAGCGGCCGAACAGATGCAGATTGCGCTGGATCTGCTCCATCACGGCGGGGATGCCGGCCGCATCGGGCACTTTCAGCCCGCGGGCCTGCGGTGCGATCATTTCCTCGACGGCGCTGCGCGTGGTGCGCGGGCAGACATAGGCGAACGCGTCGCCCCAACCGGTCAGTCCGGCATCGGTGGTGACCTCGATCAGCACCATGTCGAGGGCGGTGATCGCGGACGCGCCCTGGCGAAAGCTCGCAACGCCGGCGTCATAGGGGATGCGGATTTGGTGCGCCCGCACATCGGTGATTTCCATGACGCGGGTTCCTCTTTCTCGTGAGCGGTTTCGAAACAGTCTAGCCGCGAACGCCAGGGCGTTGCCAGTGGCCATTCCCGGACTATCCTCACGCGAGGACAGCAATGCCGATCAAGCGAAGCCGGCGCTGACGGCGCATCATCGTCACGCTTCGAACGAGGGTTGAGCTGCCATGAACCCTGCCCAGCGCGCGCTCTGGTATATCGAGAGCCATCTGGCCGAGCCGATGACGCTCGACGAGATCGCTGCGATCTCGGGCGTGTCGCGGTTCCACATCGTGCGCGCGTTTGCCGCAGCCACTGGACTTCCGGTGATGCGCTACGTCCGCGCGCGGCGGCTGACGGAAGCGGCGCGGCTTCTCGCGAACGGCGCGCCGAACATCCTCAGTGTCGCGCTGGAGGCCGACTACGGCTCGCACGAAGCATTCACCCGCGCGTTCCGCGACCAATTCGGCACCACGCCCGAAGCGGTCAGGGCGGCAATGTGCGCCAATGACCTCAAGCTTCAGGAGCCGATCCTCATGGACTCCACCATGCTCGACCATCTCGCCCCGCCGCGCTTCGAGACCGCGCGGGCGTTGCTCGTCGCCGGTCCCGGTGAGCGCATCTCCTGCGACAACGGCGCCGTCATCCCCGGCCTGTGGCATCGCTTTCATCAGGAGGTCGCCGATATTCCATCGAGGGTCGGACAGGTCGCCTACGGCGTCTGCTGCAACGGCGACGATTCCGGCAATTTCGACTACATCGCAGGCGTCGAGGTCGCCGAGTTCTCGGATCTGCCGCGACGCTTCGCCCGCATCCGCATTCCCGAGCAGCGCTATGCGGTGTTCGCGCATACCGAGCACGTCGCCTCGATCCGCCGCACCGTCAACACGATCTGGAATCGATGGCTGCCCGCCTCGGGTTTGACGGCCGCGGACGCGCCGAGCTTCGAGCGCTACGACGAGGCGTTCGAACCCGCAACCGGCAATGGCGGCTTCGAGATCTGGCTGCCGGTGAAGCGTTAAGGCTTCCGCAACGCTGGCATACCATCCCGCTTGCTTGGCAAGCCGAGGCGACTTTGTCATAACCGCAGGCAAATCTTGCGTGTGGGGCCCGTGCCGGACATCCCGTGCAAGCCATAACAAGCAGCCGGGAGGGTCCCACAATGTCTGACGTCCGTGTTCTCGCCACCGACCTCGAATTTCCCGAAGGGCCGGTCGTGATGCCGGACGGCTCGGTCGTGCTGGTGGAGATCCGCGGCCAGCGCCTGACCCGCGTTTATCCCGACGGCCGCAAGGAGATCGTCGCGAAGATTCCGGGCGGCCCGAACGGCGCCGCGCTCGGTCCCGACGGCAAGATCTACATCTGCAACAATGGCGGCTTCTCCTGGATCCCGACCCGCAACATGATCATGCCGGGCCCGCAGCCCGACGATTATCTCGGCGGCTCGATCCAGCGCGTCGATCTGCAATCCGGCAAGGTCGAGACCATCGTCACCAAATGCGGCGAGCACGATCTGCGCGGGCCGAACGATCTGGTGTTCGACAAGCAGGGCGGCCTCTGGTTCTCCGATCTCGGCAAGCGCCGCGCGCGCGAGATGGACGTCGGCGGCATGTACTATCTCAAGCCCGGGATGACCGAGCTCGTCGAGATCGTGCACGGCATATTGCCGGCGAACGGCATCGGGCTGTCGCCGGATGAGAATACCGTCTACATCGCGGAGACGCCGACCGGGCGGCTGTGGGCCTACGAGCTCTCCGCGCCCGGCACCCTCAAGCCGCGCGACGTGATCTATCGCGGCGAGCGGGGCAAGCCGATCTGCGGCCTCGGCGGCTACCAGATGTTCGACTCGCTCGCGGTGGAAGCCGGCGGCAATGTCTGCGTCGCTACCCTCGTCTCCGGCTGCATCTCGGTGATCGCACCCGACGGCACGCTGGTCGAGCAGGTCCCGACCGGCGACCGCGTCACCACCAACATCGCCTTCGGCGGCCCCGAGCTGAAGACGGCCTACATCACGCTATCAGGCAAGGGCGAGCTGATCGCCATGGACTGGCCGCGAGGCGGATTGCCGTTGAATTTTTTGAACAAGTGAGCCAAGCCGTCATTGTGCGGGAGGCGAGGTAACTCTCAGACCCTCACCCTGAGGAGCGCGCCCTTCGCGCGCGTCTCGAAGGGCGAGGCCACCAGCCGGGCCTTCATCCTTCGAGACGCGCGTTCCGCGCTCCTCAGGATGAGGATCTGGCACCCGGAATGCCTCGCCGCACAGTGACGCAAGGAGAGACCCCAAATGCCCTGGCCCGATCCCATCACCCTGCGTGGACAGCACGCCCGTCTCGAGCCGCTGTCGCATCAGCATCTCGATGGGCTGGTGACGGCCGTGAAGGACGGCGAGCTGTCGAAGCTCTGGTACACCGCGATCCCGCTGCCGGAGAACATGGCCAAGGAGATCGACCGGCGCCTGGGGCTGCAGGCCGCGGGCTCGATGCTGCCGTTCACCGTGTTCGATGCCGGCGGCAACATCGTCGGCATGACGACCTACATGAACATCGATGCCGCCAACCGCCGCGTCGAGATCGGCTCGACCTGGTACGGCAAGAGCGCGCAGCGCGGCGCGCTCAACACGCAGTGCAAATTGCTGCTGCTGCGCCACGCCTTCGAGACGCTGAACTGCATTGCGGTCGAATTCCGCACCCACTTCTTCAATCACCAGAGCCGCCGCGCCATCGAGCGCCTGGGCGCCAAGCAGGATGGCGTCCTGCGCAGCCACCAGGTCGCGCCGAACGGCACGCTGCGCGACACCGTGGTCTACAGCATCACCGCGGCCGAATGGCCGACGGTGCAGACGCATCTGGAATTTCAACTCAACGACAAGCCGCGCTAGGAGCGGCCGAGGCACCATGGACAGATTTGATTATGTGATCGTCGGCGCGGGCTCTGCCGGATGCGTGCTCACCAGCCGGCTGAGCGAAGATCCGAACGTGAGCGTCTGCGTGCTGGAAGCCGGCCCGTCCGACTGGCATCCCTACATCCATCTGCCGGCGGGCTTCATCAAGACCTTCCACATGAAGAGCATCAACTGGGCTTACCAGCAGGAGCCGGGGCCCTGGACCGGCGGGCGCAGCATCTACGCGCCGCGCGGCAAGACGCTCGGCGGCTCGTCCTCGATCAACGGCCACATCTACAATCGCGGCCAGCGGATGGATTTCGACACCTGGGCGCAGATGGGCAATCGCGGCTGGGGCTATGCCGACGTGCTGCCCTACTTCCGCCGGCTGGAGAAGCGCGTGGGCGAGGGCGAGGACACCTATCGCGGCCGCGACGGCAGCCTCACCGTCACCACGATGGAGTGGCGCGATCCGCTGTGCGAAGCCTTCATGGAAGGCGCGGTCTCGCTCGGCATTCCCCGCAATCCCGATTACAACGGCGCCAAGCAAGAGGGCGTCTCTTACTGCCAGCGCACCATCGACAAGGGCCTGCGCGTCTCCGGCGCGACCGCGTTCCTCAAGCCGGCGATGAAGCGGCCGAACGTGCATGTGCACACCCATGCGCACGCGACCGAGATCATCTTCGAGGGCAAGCGCGCCGTCGGCGTGCGCTACACCAAGGGCGGCCGCGGCGGCACGCCGGTGGAGGTGCGCGCCAACAAGGAGGTGATCCTCTCCGGCGGCACCTATAATTCGCCACAGCTGCTTCAGCTTTCCGGCGTGGGTTCGCCCGATCTGCTGCAGCAGCACGGCATCGCCGTGCGCCACGCGCTGCCCGTCGGTGAGGGCCTGCAGGACCATTACGCCCCGCGCACCGTGGCGCGCGTGAAGGACATCAAGACCATCAACGAGCTCCGCCGCGGCTTCTCGCTGTGGATCGAGGCGCTGAAATGGGCGACCGCGCGCCGCGGCCTGCTCTCGCTGTCGCCGACCATGGTCTATTGCTTCTGGCATTCCGGTGAGAGCGCTGACAGTTCCGACCTGCAGCTCACCTTCACGCCGGCGTCCTACAAGGAAGGCGTGCAAGGCCAGCTCGAGGACGAGCCCGGCATGACGGTGGCGTCCTGGCAGCAGCGCCCGGAGAGCCGCGGCTATGTCCGCATCCGCTCCAACGATCCGTTTGCGCCGCCGATCATCCAGACCAATTATCTCGACGCCGAGCTCGACCGCCGCGTCATTGTCGGCGGCATGAAGCTCGCGCGGCGCCTTTTGAAGTCCGCGCCGCTGTCGCCCTATTACGCCTATGAGGATTTCCCCGGCCCCAACATCAACACCGACGACGAATTCCTCGCCGCCGCCACCGAGCGCGGCACCACCACCTTCCACCCCGGCTGCACCTGCCGCATGGGCCCGGCGGATTCGACCTGGGCGGTGGTCGACGACCAACTCCGCGTCCATGGGCTGGAAGGACTGCGCGTGATCGATGCCTCCGTCATGCCGCGCATGATCTCGGCGAACCTCAACGCCTCCACCATGATGATCGCCGACCGCGCCTCCGACCTGATCCGCGGCAAGCAGCCGATGGAAGCCGCAAGGATTCCCGACGCGGCGGTGGCGTAGGGCGAAGTTCGTAGGATGGGTAGAGCGCAGCGAAACCCATCATCGTGCCGCAATTTCTAAAGGCGCGATGGGTTTCGCTGCGCTCTACCCATCCTACGAGATTTGTGTTTTTAGTTGAGTGTTTCCTCGATCATTCTCCGAGGTTGTGCTATCATGCAGTATGACCTCCTATCGGCGCAACTTCGTCCCGGGCGGAAGTTTCTTCTTCACCGTCAACCTGCTCGACCGTGGGCAATCGCTCTTGACGGCGAATATCGGCCTGTTGCGCGCAGCATTTCGTGAAACGCGTCAACGACATCCTTTCACGATCGATGCGATCGTCGTGCTGCCGGAGCATCTTCACGCCGTCTGGACAATGCCGAACGGAGATGCCGATTTCGCCATGCGCTGGAGGCAGATTAAGTCAGCCTTCTCCCGGAAGCTCTCGCCCGACGAGCTAGTCTCACCGAGCCGTGCTGGTAAAGCGGAGCGCGGCGTCTGGCAGCGCCGCTATTGGGAGCACACCATCCGCGACGAAGAGGATTACGCGCGGCATATCGACTATGTGCACATCAATCCCGTGAAGCACGGCTTGGTCGATCGCGTCTGCGACTGGGCGCCATCGTCGTTCCATCGCCACGTGGCGCTCGGTAACTATCCGCCAGATTGGGCTGGCGATCTGTCGCAATGCGACGACGGTGCAAAGTTCGGAGAGCGCAGTTGAAGTAGCCGTAGGATGGGTAGAGCGCAGCGAAACCCATCGCGCCTCAGCCAGCGCGGCAAGATGATGGGTTTCGCTACGCTCTACCCATCCTACGAAGCTAGCTTGTCCCACGAGGTGGCTGTGTCGCAGCCCGTCAACCCCTCCTCGCAAAAATATTCCACTTTACCGAAATTCGGAATTGCGGCATACATCGAAGCAGCCCGGCCCGACGAAGAGGGGCGGTTCGCGAGTCGTTCGAAACGCGGGCCGGGTTGCGGTGGACGCGGCAGCGTCGACACGAGAGGTAGCGGGCAGGGCGGGTAGTTCCTGTGAGCCCGAGGCCGCGTGTAGACGAACGGCGCTGAGCGCGTACGGCAAAACCGTGTGGTCTTGGCCGTCGTTGCCACGGTCAAGCCTTTGCGGAGATGTGCGCGAGCCCAACCGGGTGGACGGCATCGTCAATTCGCAGGGGCGAGGGAGGCCAGAAGGAAAGTTCGGCTCCCGGGAGAGCACGGCATAAGCCGTCCGACCATCGCGCAGGGAAGGCCGTGTGTTCGGCACCACCTGTATGCTGCTGTGCGGTTTTCTGCGTGTGCCTTTTGCGCAGCAGACCGCGGGTGCGAGCCAGCACCCGGCCTTCCCTGCGCCCTCTTTGTGGAGGGTGGAGCGATTGAAGCAAAGCTCGGGCGAGATGAGCCGCGAGGATGCGAAGGCGTGTCTGCGATCAGGATGTCAGTTGGAGGGGTGCGGCTACGCCGCCTGCTCCGTCATTGCGAGGAGCCCTTGCGACGAAGCAATCCAGAATCTCTCTGCGGAAAGACTCTGGATTGCTGCGCTTCCGCCGTCGCTCTTCGGGCTATGGCGGACAAGCCGCTCGCAATGACGATGGGGAGGCCGCGGTGCGTCACACCGCACTCTCGGGCTCCGGATGCGGTCCGTAGGATGGGTAGAGCGAAGCGAAACCCATCGCTCGCTCTTTCCGGGAAAAGCTGATGATGGGTTTCGCTACGCTCTACCCATCCTACAAGTCTGTCTTCTCACACTTCCCGTCGGCTCAAAAACGCCAGCCGCTCGAACAGATGCACATCCTGCTCGTTCTTGAGCAGCGCGCCATGTAGCGGCGGGATCAGTTTGCGCGGGTCGCGTTCGCGCAGTTGCTCGACGCTCATGTCCTCGTTGAGCAGCAGCTTGAGCCAGTCGAGCAGCTCCGACGTCGACGGCTTCTTCTTCAGCCCGGGCACCTCGCGCACTTCGAAGAAGATGCGCAGCGCCTCTTCCACCAGGCGCTTCTTGATGCCGGGGAAGTGGACGTCGACGATCCGATGCATGGTGTCGGCATCGGGGAACTTGATGTAGTGGAAGAAGCAGCGGCGCAGGAAGGCGTCCGGCAGCTCCTTCTCGTTGTTGGAGGTGATCATCATGATCGGGCGCTGCTTGGCCTTGATCGTCTCGCCGGTCTCGTAGACATGGAATTCCATGCGATCGAGCTCGAGCAGCAGATCGTTCGGGAATTCGATGTCGGCCTTGTCGATCTCGTCGATCAAGAGCACCGGGCGCTGTTCGGCCGTGAAGGCTTCCCACAGCTTGCCGCGCTTGATGTAGTTCTTGATGTCGGACACGCGCGCGTCGCCGAGCTGGCTGTCGCGCAGGCGGGACACCGCGTCGTATTCATAGAGGCCCTGCTGCGCCTTGGTGGTGGACTTGATGTGCCAGGTCAGAAGCGGGGCGTTCAGCGCCTTGGCGACTTCCTCCGCCAGCACGGTCTTCCCGGTGCCGGGCTCGCCCTTGATGAGCAGCGGGCGCTCCAGCACGATCGAGGCATTGACGGCGACCTTGAGATCGTCGGTCGCAACATAGTCCTTGGTGCCGGTAAATTTCATTGCGTGTCCTTGGGTAATCGTCGGCGCGAGGCGCGGGCCCCGGTCGCGACAAGGGAACGGCCGCTCGCGGCGGCCGTTCCTGGTTCGGTCAGGCTTTCAGACCCGTTTTATCAGCGAAAGGATGACGAGCACAATCACCGCGCCGATGGTGGCGTCCACGATGGCGCCGACCGTGCCTGTTGCCAGCTGAATGTGCAGCTGGGGCAACACCCAGCTTGCGACCAGCGCGCCGATGATGCCGACAACGATGTTGCCGATCAGTCCAAATCCCGCCCCGTGGACAATCTTGCCCGCAAGCCAGCCTGCGATCGCGCCGATGATGAGCGCTGCGACAATTCCCATTGCAAACGTCCCCAAAACAACCCCGTGAGGGCCCCAATTCTAGAGCAAAAAGCTTCCCGGTCCAGCGCCCCGCGGCGGTCTCCGCCCCTTGACGTCAGCCACCCGACGGGCAATCTGTCACCCATGTTCCTGCAATTCTTCACCTCTCTGCGCGACGCGCAGGTCCCCGTGACGCTGCGCGAATACCTCACGCTGATGGAGGCGCTCGACGCTGACCTGTCGGATTATTCGGTCGAGAATTTCTATTACCTGTCCCGCACCTCGCTGGTGAAGGACGAACGCAACCTCGACAAGTTCGACCGCGTCTTCGGCACGGTGTTCAAGGGGCTGGAAAATCTGCTCGACGCCATGGAGAAGGCCGAGATCCCCGAGGAGTGGCTGAAGAAGCTTGCCGAAAAATACCTGACTGATGAAGAGAAGAAGCAGATCGAGGCCATGGGCTGGGACAAGCTCATGGAGACGCTGAAGAAGCGCCTCGAGGAGCAGAAGGGGCGGCACCAGGGTGGCTCGAAGTGGATCGGCACCGCCGGCACCTCGCCGTTCGGCGCGCACGGCTACAATCCCGAGGGCGTCCGCATCGGCCAGGAGAAGAACCGCAACAACCGCGCCGTGAAGGTGTGGGACAAGCGCGAGTTCAAGGATTTGGACGGCAATGTCGAGCTCGGCATCCGCAACATCAAGGTGGCGCTGCGCCGCCTGCGCAAATTCGCGCGCACCGGCGCGCCCGACGAGCTCGATCTCGACACCACCATCCGCGAGACCGCCAATCACGGCTATCTCGACGTGCACATGCGACCCGAGCGGCGCAATGCGGTGAAGCTCCTGGTGTTCTTCGATATCGGCGGCTCCATGGACGCGCATATCGAGCAGGTCGAGGAGCTGTTCTCGGCGGCGAAGAGCGAGTTCAAGCACATGGAGTATTTCTACTTCCACAACTGCCTCTATGAAGGCGTGTGGAAGCAGAACAAGCGCCGTTTCACCGACCGCACGCCGACCTGGGACGTGCTGCACAAATATCCGCACGACTACAAGATCGTGTTCGTCGGCGACGCCTCGATGTCGCCTTACGAGATCATGGTGCCCGGCGGCTCGGTCGAGCACGTCAACGAGGAGCCCGGCTCGGTCTGGCTCGACCGCATCATCCGCACCTATCCGCATGCGGTGTGGCTCAACCCGGTGCAGCAGAAGCACTGGGACTATTCGGAATCGACCACCATCATCAAACGCATCTTCGCCAACCGCATGTACCCGATCACGATCGAGGGGCTTGAGGGCGCGATGAAGGAATTGACGCACTAGCGCCGTCCATCGTCATTCCGGGGCTCGCGCAGCGAGAACCCGGAATCTCGAGATGATCAACTGCCGCTCGAGATTCCGGGTTCGCGACTTCGTCGCGCCCCGGAATGACAGCAAAGAAGAGGGAGAACCACATGCCCCAAAACATCACCCGCGGCATCAAGGCGCTGATCGACGAGGCCAATGCCGAGATCGAGACGCTCAACGCCAAAGACGCCATCGAGATCTCCAAGAACGGCGATGTCGTCATCGTCGACATCCGCGACCCCCGCGAGATCGAGCGCGACGGCCGCATCCCCGGCGCGTTCGCCTGCACCCGCGGCATGCTGGAATTCTGGATCGATCCGCAGAGCCCCTACGCCAAGCCGGTCTTCCAGGAGGACAAGAAGTTCGTCTTCCACTGCGCCGGCGGCCTGCGCTCCGCACTCGCGGCCAAGACCGCGCAGGACATGGGCCTGAAGCCCGTCGCCCACATCGCGGGCGGCTACGCCGCCTGGCGCGATGCCGGCGGGCCGACGGAAGCGTGGGAGCCGAAGAAGAAGGGCTAAAACTTGTCACACGCGGGCTTGACCCGCGTGTCCATCATTTCAAGAAGGATGGATGGCCGGGTCGAGCCCGGCCATGACGATTGGAGAGTACAGAAACATGACCACCGCCACCGACCCCCTCGTCTCCACCGAATGGCTCGCCGCCCACATCAACGATGCCAACGTCAAAGTGCTCGACGCCAGCTTCAAGCTGCCGGGCGTGCTGCCGCTGCCGAAGGACGATTATCTCGCCGCGCACCTGCCGGGCGCCGTTTTCTTCGACGTCGATGCGGTGTCGGATCATTCCAACCCGCTGCCGCACATGTATCCGAGCGCCGAGCAGTTCGGCCGTGACATCGGCAGTCTCGGCATCTCCAACGCCGACACCGTCGTGCTCTATGATGCCGGCGGCTGGGTTGCCGCGCCGCGCGCATGGTGGATGTTCCTGGCCTTCGGCCACGGCAATGTGCGCATCCTCAATGGGGGCCTGAAGAAGTGGCGCGCCGAGGGGCGAGCGGTCGAGAGCGGCGAGGTGAAGCCGAAGCCGGAGACGTTCAAGGCGAGCTACGATTCAAATCGCGTGCGCAGCATGCAGCAGCTGGTCGCCAATGTCGAAAGCCGTGCCGAGCAGGTGATCGACGCGCGCGCCGCCGACCGCTTCGAGGGCCGCGCGCCCGAGCCGCGCGCGGGCATCCGCTCCGGCCACATCCCCGGCGCGCGAAACGTGCCCTACAATCAGCTGTTCGATGCCGCGACCGGCACGATGAAGCCGCTCGAGGATCTGCGAGCCGCCTTCACCAGCGCCGGCGTCAAGCTCGATGCGCCGATCGTGACGAGCTGCGGCTCGGGCGTGTCGGCCGGCGTGCTGACGCTGGCGCTCTATCGCCTTGGGATCACCGACACCGCGCTCTATGACGGCTCGTGGTCGGAATGGGGCCAGGAAAAAGGCCCGCCGATCGCGACCGGGCCGGCGTGAGTCATTCGGATATCGCCGCGCTGAAGGTGCGCTCCCTCCCCGCAAGCGGGGCGAGGTAAAGCAAGCGCATCATCGCGTGCGCGTGGTCGTCGTCGCGAACGTCTGCGGCTGACCGAACGGATCGAGCTGCTGCTGCAGCTGCTGAGGCGGCGGACGTCGCACCACGCGGTGTCGCTTCTTCGCCTTCGCCTTGCGCTTGGTCGCCTTGTCGTCAGCCTTGCTATCGACCTTGCTCTCGGTCTTGGCCTTCGCCGGCGCATCCTTCACGGCCGTCGTCGCCGGCTCGTTCAAAGCGGCCAGCTTGGCCGAGGCGGCATCGAGTGCGGAGGACGCCAGGGCCGCGCTGGGATCGACCGGCGTCGGCTCGCTGGCGGTCGCGGCAGGCTCGGCCGCGGGGATCGACGCCGTGGTGTCGGCAGGGGTGAGCGTGTCGGCGGGCGCCGGCGCTGCGGCCTCCGTCGTCGTCTCGGCCTTGGCCGGTTCGGCGACCGGGACGTCAGCCGGAGGTGCCGCGACCTGGGACTGAGCCTCGGTCTCGGTCGTCAGCACGGCGACCTGGTCGGGCTCGCTTTCGGGCAGTCCAATGGTCGGCACCCTGTCGCGCAGCGACGGCTCGGACTCGGCGGTCGGCTCCGGCTCTGCGCGGAGGACCGCGAGCACCGGCTGGGCCGGCTCGGGAGCCTGCGCGAACACCTGCTCCTGCGGGCCGTTCCGCCAGGAGGGGTTGCTGACATACTGCTCATGGCTCGCCCGCAGCAGTGCGGCGGCGCCCAGGCCGAACACCAGGATGGAGACTGACAGCAGGATCGCGGCAAACAGGAAGCGAAAGCCGGGAAGCATCGAGCGGTTGCGAATTTCCGCCCCGGCGGCGAAGAGGCCAGGGCCCAAGAGCCATCTGAACGCGGTGACGGTACTGTTTGCCGCGTTCGCCACGCGGGGATCGGGAGCTCAAATGGGCGGCGAATCAGGCTGATTCGAACATACCGCAACGATTCCGACCCGTTCCGCAAAAAACGGGGCCGAAGACTCCGGCAATTGACGCCATTAGCTGATTTCCGCCCCGTGATGCAACGGGGCAACGGTAGTCTTGCGGATCACAAATCGGCAGGTCCGGCGCAAATAAGCCTGATATGTCTTGAATGTGCCGCTATCTTCGGCCATCTGGCCGTTAACGGTCCGATCGGGCTTGGGGACTATACAAGAGCGATGATGATCAAACACTTTCTGACGATATGCGCTGCCGCAACAGTCGCTGCGGCGGGAACCTCGCTCGCGCAGGCTCAGAGCTATCCGGTTCAGCAGGCACCAAGCTACGGCGCCCCGGCCGAATATCGGCCCGGCGACCGCACGCCGAATTTCGACGCGCTGGAAGATGACGACGACGCGATGCCGCAGGCATCGTTGCCGCCGCCCGGCCCGGCCGACGATCCGCGCTATGGCCGCCCGGTCGGCGCTCCCCCGGTCTACTCGGCCGCGCCGCCGCAGGGTCCGGTGATGTCGCCGGATGATCCGCGTTATGGCCGCCCGACTGGGGCACCGGTCTATTCGGCCGCCCCGTCGCAAGGCCCCGTGATGTCGCCCGACGATCCCCGCTACGGCCGCCCCGCCGGTCCGCCGCCGGTGATCTACGCCAATCGTCCGGGCCAAGGTCAGGCCCCCGCCGGTGACGGCATGCGTCCGCCGGAGGCCGTTGGTGGTCCCGCCGCGACCGGAACGGTCCAGGCCGGGCAGCCGCCGGTCGGCGCCGATGGAAGGCCGATGACGATGGCCGCGCTGCCGCCAGAGGAGCAGCCCGATGCCGCGCCGGTGCAGTTGCCGCAAAACCTGCGCCGCCAGGAGGTCGCGTTCCAGACCAAGGAGCCGGCCGGCACCCTCGTGGTCGATACGCCCAACACCT
Source organism: Bradyrhizobium sp. AC87j1 (assembly GCF_002936975.1). Lineage (NCBI taxonomy): Bacteria > Pseudomonadati > Pseudomonadota > Alphaproteobacteria > Hyphomicrobiales > Nitrobacteraceae > Bradyrhizobium > Bradyrhizobium sp. AC87j1. The sequence goes on along the minus strand of NZ_PTFE01000060.1, from coordinate 5,112 downwards.
ATCTCTACTACGTGCTCGGAGGCGGCCGTGCGATCCGCTACGGCGTCCGCGTCGGCCGCGACGGCTTCACCTGGACCGGCGTGCAGAAGATCACCCGCAAGGCCGAGTGGCCGGATTGGCATCCGCCGACCGAGATGATCGAGCGCCAGCCCTATCTGCCGCGCTTCATGGCCGGCGGTCCCGGCAATCCGCTCGGCGCCCGCGCGATGTATCTCGGCTCGACGGTCTACCGCATCCACGGTACCAACCAGCCCTCGACCATCGGCAAGTTCGTCTCGTCCGGCTGCATCGGCATGCTGAACGAGGACGTCTCCGACCTGTTCGATCGCGTCAAGGTCGGCACCCGCGTGGTGGTGATGCCGGGTGGCTCGCCGCCGGGAACGGCGACCGCCTCTGCTGCGCCCGCGCCCGGTCCTGCCGCAGGTCCGGCTCCGATGGCCGCCCAGTCCGGTCCGGTTCCCGGCACGCAGCCGACCGTGGTGCCGCCGCTGCCTGCGCCGGTCACCGTGCGCTAAGCGCGTCGAGAATATTCAGATTGAAAAAGGGCGTGCCATCGGCACGCCCCAGTTTTTTAGGATCCGCGTCATTCAGGCCAGCTTGGTCATTCAGGCCAGCTTGCGTGGCAGCTCGCGGCCCCCGGTGAAGGCGTCGATCGCCTCGACCATCTGGCCATAATGGATGCGCAGTCCGTCCTCGGTGGCGTAGCCGAGATGCGGCGTCAGCACGAGGTTGTCGAGCTTGCGGAAGGGATGGTCGACCGGTAGCGGCTCGACCGCGAACACGTCGATGCCGGCGCCCGCGATCTTCTTCTGCTGCAAGGCCTCAAGCAGCGCCTGCTCGTCCACGATCGGCCCGCGCGCGGTGTTGACGAGGAACGCGGTCGGCTTCATTCGCGCCAGATCGGCGGCGCCGACCAGCCCGCGCGAGCGCTCGCTCAGCACCACATGGATGGTGACGATGTCAGCCTTGGCGAACAGCTCCTCCTTGGTGGCGTAGCCGACGCCGGCCGCCGCGCATTTCTCCGGCGTGAGGTTCGGGCTCCAGGCGATCACGTTCATGCCGAACGCCTTGGCGATCCCGGCCATCCTGCTGCCGAGCTTGCCGAGCCCGACAATGCCGAGCGTCATGCCCTCGATCTCGACGCCGGCAAAGGTCTGCCAGGGCTCGCCGGCATGCATGCGCGCGTTCTCGCGGCCGATGCCGCGGGTCAGCTCCAGGATCAGCCCCATGGTGAGGGGCGCTGTGGGATCGCGCGAATATTGCGTGCCGCCGATGGTGACGCCGCGCGCCTTCGCGGCATCCATGTCGATCGCGGCATTGCGCATGCCTGACGTGAGCAGCAGCTTCAGCTTCGGCAGGCTCTCGAACAGGCTCTTCGGAAATGCCGTCCGCTCGCGCATCGCGCAGATGATCTCGAAATCGGCCAGCGCGCTGGCTGCGGCCTGTTCGGAGGCGAAGGGATGGCTGAACACGGTGACGTCGAGGCGGTCGGACAGTTTCTGCCAGTCGGCGACGTCGAGCGCGAGGTTGAAATAGTCGTCGAGAATTGCACAGCGCAGCCGGCTCATCAGCGTTCATCCAAGGCCAGAGTTGATGGCGAGAGGTGAGGGCGCTGGGCGAGCGCCATCGTCGGAACCAGGCCATGGTTGCGCGCAATCAGGACGGCGCGCAAGCCGCTTGCGTCTTCAAAAGTCCGATAGGAAGGAGGCGCTCAGAGGTCGCGGGGCTTGAGGCGGAACGGCGCATCCATGCCGTGCTTGGCGCGCCAGGCGGGACCGGGGCCACGCATGTAGTGCAGTTCGGGCCGGTAGGGATTGAAGGCGGTGGCGAAGAAGCGCTTCCAGAATCCCATGACCTCCGAGACGAGCCCGGAGACGTGGCCGGCTTCTGCCGGAACAGGAAGTGAGTTGGTCTCGATCAGAGCCATGATGCGGCCTCGCTGTGCTCCCGTTCGTTCTGAGCGGGTGGCGCTGTTTCCGCGCGAAACCGAGCTTTCGGCCTGATTTATTAAAAGATGGTTTCAATTGTCCGGATCGGTGACCGGATGGTGTCCGTCCCGTATTCATCCGTGGTGAACGGACGGAAAACGTTGCCCTTTGGGGGCGGGATCGCTACATCGCAGGCTAAGCAAATTTCCTCAAATCGAAGGTTTTCGGGACCGATGGCGCGCCAGTTCATCTATTTCATGCAGGGCCTGACCAAGAGCTACCCGACCCGGAAGGTGCTCGATAACATCCATCTGTCGTTCTACCCGGACGCCAAGATCGGCGTGCTCGGCGTCAACGGCTCGGGCAAGTCGACGTTGCTCAAGATCATGGCTGGCCTCGACAAGGAGTATAACGGCGAGGCCTGGGTCGCGCAGGGCGCCCGTGTCGGCTATCTCGAGCAGGAGCCGCATCTCGATCCGGCACTCAGCGCGCGCGAGAACGTCATGCTGGGCGTCGCCAAGCAGAAGGCCATCCTCGATCGCTACAACGAGCTGGCGATGAACTACTCCGAGGAGACCGCCGACGAGATGACCAAGCTGCAGGACGAGATCGAGGCCCAGGGCCTCTGGGATCTCGACAGCAAGGTCGACCAGGCCATGGACGCGCTGCGCTGCCCGCCCGACGATGCCGACGTCACCAAGCTCTCGGGCGGTGAGCGCCGCCGCGTCGCGCTGTGCAAGCTGCTGCTCGACCAGCCCGAACTGCTGCTGCTGGACGAGCCGACCAACCATCTCGATGCCGAGTCGGTGTCCTGGCTCGAAGGCCATCTGCGCAACTATCCCGGCGCGATCCTGATCGTCACCCACGATCGCTACTTCCTCGACAACGTAACGAGCTGGATCCTCGAGCTCGATCGCGGCAAGGGCATTCCCTACGAGGGCAACTACTCATCCTGGCTGGTGCAGAAGCAGAAGCGGCTGGAGCAGGAGGGACGCGAGGACGCAGCGCACCAGAAGACGCTCGCGCGCGAGCAGGAATGGGTCGCCTCGTCGCCGAAGGCGCGTCAGGCCAAATCCAAGGCGCGCTATCAGCGCTACGAAGACTTGCTCAAGCAGGCGAGCGAGAAGCAGACCCAGACCGCGCAGATCATCATTCCAGTTGCCGAGCGGCTCGGCGCCAACGTGGTCGACTTCGAGGGCCTCAGCAAAGGCTTTGGCGATCGCCTGCTGATCGACGATCTCACCTTCAAGCTGCCGCCCGGCGGCATCGTGGGCGTGATCGGCGCCAACGGCGCCGGCAAGACCACGCTGTTCAAGATGATCACCAAGCAGGACACGCCGGACAAGGGCACCATCACGGTCGGCGAGACCGTGCATCTCGGTTATGTCGACCAGTCGCGCGACGCGCTCGACGGCAACAAGAACGTGTGGGAGGAGATCTCCGGCGGCAACGAGCTGATCCTGCTCGGCAAGAAGGAAGTGAACTCGCGCGGCTATTGCTCGGCCTTCAACTTCAAGGGCGCCGACCAGCAGAAGAAGGTCGGTGCGCTCTCCGGCGGTGAGCGCAACCGCGTACATCTCGCCAAGATGCTGAAGTCCGGCGCCAACGTCCTGCTGCTCGACGAGCCGACCAACGACCTCGACGTCGACACGCTGCGCGCGCTCGAAGAGGCGCTGGAGGATTTTGCCGGCTGCGCCGTCATCATCAGCCATGATCGCTGGTTCCTCGACCGCATCGCGACCCACATGCTGGCCTTCGAGGGCGACAGCCACGTCGAATGGTTCGAAGGCAACTTCCAGGACTACGAGAAGGATAAGATGCGCCGGCTCGGCCAGGACAGCATCATTCCGCACCGCGTGAAGTACAAGAAGCTGACGCGGTGATCCCGGCATGATGCGGCGGGCGCTCATTGCTGCGGTGATCGTTGTCACCTGCGGCTGGTCGTCCGCCCGCGCCGCCGATGCGGCCTTCACGCAGTTCATCGCCTCGCTGTGGCCGGAGGCGCAGGCAGAAGGCGTCTCGCGCAAGACGTTCGACGAGCAGACGCGCGGGCTTGAGCCCGACTACAAGCTGCCTGATCTCATCCTGCCGGGACGGCCCGCGCTAGGTGCGCCGTCGCAGGCCGAGTTCGTGCAGGTGCCGGCCGATTACGTCAAGGAAGCCTCGATCGCGCGGCTTGCGGGCGAGGGGCAGCGGCTGCTGCAGAAATATCGCGCTTCGCTGAGCGAGATCGAGAAGAAGTCCGGCGTGCCGGCAACCGTGATGCTCGCTATCTGGGGCCGCGAGACCGATTACGGCCGCTACACGCTGCCTTACGATCTCGTCCGCGTGCTGGCGACGCAGGCCTATGTCGGGCGACGCAAGGATCAATACCGCACCGAGTTCATCCTTGCGCTGAAGATCCTCGGCGAAGGCGTGATGACGCGCAAGGACATGCGCTCGTCCTGGGCGGGCGCCACCGGGCTGACGCAGTTCCTGCCGTCCGAATATTACAAGCACGGCGTCGATTTCGACGGCGACGGCCGCATCGACATCTGGCATTCGGTGCCGGATGCGCTGGCGTCCGCCGCGCAGCAGCTCGTCAACAAGGGTTGGCAGAGCGGCGTGCGCTGGGCCTACGAGGTGCAGGCGCCGTCGAAGGTCGATTGCACCACCGGCGTGCCCGAGGTGACGAAGCCGATCAGCCAGTGGCTGCGTGAAGGTTTCGTGCCGGTGCGCGGGCAGAAGCTGAGTGCCACTGAACAGGCGCAGCCGGCCTCGCTGCTCCAGCCGGAAGGCATCTATGGCCCCTCGTTCCTGACGACGAAGAACTACTTCGTCATCAAGGAATACAATTTCTCCGATCTCTATGTGCTGTTCGTCGGGCACCTTGCCGACCGCATAACGAGCCCGCTTCCGTTCGCAACGCCATGGGTGGCCTCGAAGCAATTGCGCACCAGGGATGTCGAGACCATGCAGCGTGGGCTCACGCGCGTCGGGCTCTACAAGGACAAGATCGACGGCAAGGCCGGCATGCAGACGCGCGCCGCGCTCGGTGCCTATCAGAAGTCGGCAGGCCTCAAGGTCGATTGCTGGCCGAGCGAAGAGGTGCTGCGCTCGATCCAGGCGGCGCGATAGCGCGCGACCAAAGAAAAAGCCCGGCCGATGGTCTCGGCCGGGCTTCGATCGCGGCGCTCACGAGCGC
>NZ_PTFE01000005.1:0-168199 GCF_002936975.1 Bradyrhizobium sp. AC87j1 | reverse complement strand
CCCGCCCCCGTCGCGGCAAAACGCCCCAAGGGGACGACCAAGGGGGCCGTCAAGGCAGCCCCAGACCTCTCCCAGGAGCGCATGGTCCGCGCGCTGGAGACCATTGCGGCGCACCTCTCCGCCCAGGGCAACCCGGCCCTCGAACGCGAGTCGTTCAAGCAGGCCGATGCCTATGTCTGGCACCCCGACGGCCGCCTCGCCGCGGTGCCGCGGGTCAGCCGCGTCGAGCTGTTCCTGCTCAAGGGCGTCGACCGGATGCGCGACATCCTGATGGAGAACACCGAGCGCTTCGCCAATGGCCTGCCCGCCAACAACGCGCTGCTCTGGGGCGCGCGCGGCATGGGCAAATCGTCGCTGGTCAAGGCAGCGCACGCCAGCATCAATGCGGAGCGCAAGCCGGCGGACAGGGTGAAGCTGATCGAGATCCACCGCGAGGACATCGAAACGCTGCCGATGCTGATGGAGAAGCTCCGGGACGCCAGCTTCCACTTCATCGTGTTCATCGACGACCTCTCCTTCGACGGCAATGACGCGTCCTACAAATCGCTGAAGGCCGTGCTCGAGGGCGGCATCGAGGGCCGGCCCGAGAATGTCATTCTCTACGCCACCTCGAACCGCCGCCATCTGCTCGCGCGCGACATGATCGAGAACGAGCGCTCGACCGCGATCAATCCCGGCGAAGCCGTCGAGGAGAAGGTGTCACTGTCGGATCGCTTCGGCCTCTGGCTCGGCTTCCACCGCTGCAGCCAGGACGAATACCTCGCCATGGTGCGCGGCTATTGCAGCCATTTCGGCATTGAGGTCGACGATGAGGCACTGCAGCGCGAGGCGCTGGAATGGTCGACCACCCGCGGCTCCCGCTCGGGCCGCGTCGCCTGGCAATTCGTGCAGGAGCTGGCGGGACGGCTCGGCGTGAAGCTGACGGCGAAGTAAGGCAACTCTAGCTCAGCCCGAACTGTCATTCCCCGCGAAAGCGGGGAATCCAGTACGCCGCGGCTTACCCGCTCAACAATGACTGCCCCTGGAATACTGGATCGCCCGGTCAAGCCGGGCGACGACAGTGTGCTCGTAGTGATGGCTTGGCCCTACTCAGCGGGCCCTCGCCTCACGCCCCGTTCAGGAATTGAAGCGGGTCAACCGGGCTCGATCCCTTGCGGATCTCGAAGTGGAGCTGCGGCGACGCCACCTCCCCGGATTGACCCGACTTGGCAATGACCTGACCGCGCTTGATGGTATCGCCGCGCTTCACCATCAGCTCACTCGCATGGGCATATGCGGTGACGTAGCCGTTGGAGTGCCGAACCAGGACCAGATTGCCGTAACCTTTCAGCTCATTGCCGGAATAGGCGACGACGCCGTCTTCGGCCGCCTTGACCGGCGTCCCCTCGGGCACCGCGAGATTGATGCCGTCATTGGACTTGCCGTTGGTCTTGGCGCCGTAGGTCGTGACCACCTTGCCGCGCACCGGCCAGCGGAAGGTCGGCAGCGCACTGGTGGTCTCGGCAGCCTTCGCCGGAGCCTCGGCGGGCTTCTCTTCGACATTGGCTGTGGCCTGGGCCAGGCGAGCGCTCTGCATCGGCGCAGCGACAGCCGCCATCTTGGTGGCGGGTGCCGGAGCGGCAGCAACCGGCTGGAGCGTCCCGACAACCGGAGCAGCCCCGACGGGAGCCGCCGCAACCGGCGCCGCGAGGGCAGCGGTCTTGGCACCGGGCACGGTCAGCTTGGTGCCGAGCTTGAGCTTGGCCGACGGATCGAGGCCGTTGGCACGGGCGAGCTCAGCCGACGAAATATGGTTCTTGCGGGCGATGCTGGCGAGCGTGTCGCCGTGGTTGACGAAGTGGGTGCTCGGCGGCGCAGCAATGGCCGCAACCGGCTTGGCTGCAGGCGCCATCGCGGGAGCTGCTGCGATAGGAGCCAACGCGGGCGCGGGTGCAGCGGCGGTGGCCGGATGCGGGATGATCAGCTGCTGGCCGGGCGAGAGCGAACGCGGCCCCTTGTAGCCATTGGCAGCGAGGATCGCCTGCGGCGTGACACGATAACGCTTGGCGAGCACGTCGAGCGTATCGCTGGTGCCGACGATGATCTTGGTGCCTCCGGCCGGCTGAGCCGCGGCAACGGAGCGTGGCGGCACGGTGGCCGTGGTTTCAAGATGCGGCTGCGCCGGGGGCGCGTAGGAGCTGACGCCGCGCCCGCCTCCGGACACGCCACCACCACCTGTGACGGGATAGGATTGCGGTGCGGACACCGCCGGCGGCGGCAAGGGCTGCGACTGATAATAGCCCGGCTGTGTCTGCGGCCGCGAATATTGCGGCAGCTCGCGCTGCTGCGGCGGCGGGGCCTGCTGCACCGAACCGGTCTGCTCAGAAGAGAAGGGGTTGGAGAAGTTCGACTGGGACAGCCGCGACGACATGTCGGCGCTGCACCCTGCGAAGCTGAAGGAGATCAGCGCCAGCACCGCGACCTGCGGTACGCGGCGCGAGTAAAGCAACTCGGCGACGACGGACATGGTTACTCACTCGTACGCAACAGAACTGGTGTTTTAAGTAAACACGCGCCGAGTAAATAACGGCTTAACCCTCCCAATAAGATGTTGGCCGCGCAGCCGATCCGGAAATCTACAGCTCCCGCGCCACCCCGGGCAGTGCCGGCACGAAGCGGACCTCGACGAGTTCCTTGCGCTCGATCCCGGCTTTGGTGCGGGTCAGGCGGACCAGCGTCTGCACGCCCTGATGCGGGCCGACCGGCGCGATCAGGATTCCGCCGACCTCGAGCCGCTCGACCAAATTGTCCGGAAGCTGCTCCACTGCGGCGGTGACGATGATGCGGTCGAACGGGCCGATATTGGGCGGCAGATTGAGCCCGTCGCCGAGCATCACCTCCACATTGTGACAGTTGAGCTTTTCGAGCCGGGCGCGTGCCGTATCGGCAAGCTTGCGATAGCGTTCGACGGTCAGGACCTGGCCGGCGAGCCGCGACAGCACAGCGGCCTGATAGCCGGAACCTGCCCCGATCTCGAGCACGCGGTGCCGCTTCTGAAGCTGGAGCTGCTCGGTCATGTAGGCCACGACGAAGGGCTGGCTGATGGTCTGCCCGCAGGCGATCGGCAGCGCGCTGTCACGATAGGCGCCATCGCGATCGGCCTCGTCGACGAAAAGCTCGCGCGGCACCTCCTCCATGGTTCGCAGCACCGCCTGATCGCTGATGCCCCGACGCCTCAGCGTGAGCTGAAACATCATTTTTTCCGGCGGATGCTGATCGGGGGTCATTGCCTGCTTGTGCTGTCTTGCCGGGGCCGGTGGACGTTAATCCCGGGCGCAGGAATCGTGTTCCTGCTCAGGAACCCATGATAACCTTCGCCTGGAGCATTTGACCACAAATTGGCTTGCCACGGGCGAGCCGCGATGACCATTTTCAGGTATCCGTTCGTCGAAACGCGCATTGCGTCAATTCGTGTTATCTGCGAACGTTTTTGGCGATGGGCAAGGGACTCAACTATGACCGCGACAGGGCTTTCCGGCCGCTCTGTATTCCTCGTCGAGGACGAGGTGATGATCAGGATGATGGTCGCGGACATGCTCGAAGAGCTCGGCTACAAGGTCGCAGCTGAGGCCGGCGACATCACCGAGGCCATGCGGCTCGCCCAGGCGACCGAGTTCGACATCGCCATTCTCGACGTCAACGTCAACGGCAAGGTCATCTCGCCGGTCGCCGACGTGATCAAGGCGAAAGGCTGCCCGTTCATCTTCGCCACCGGCTACGGCTCCTCCGGCCTACCCGAGCAGTACCGCGACCGGCCGGCGCTCCAGAAGCCGTTCCAGCTCGACGCACTCGGCAAGACCATCGAAGCCGCACTTCGCGGCGGCTAGGATATTTCCGTAGCCCGGATGGAGCGAAGCGCAATCCGGGAATCTCGTCACGAGCGATACGGCCCCGGATTTCGCTTCGCTCCATCCGGGCTACAGGCGCTTAACTCAGCGTCGCGCTGAGCTCTTCCGAAAACGCTTCGTTGGTGCGGTCGAGCCTGAGCGGCGTGACCGAGACGTAGCGCTCGCGAAGCGCCGCCAGATCGGTGCCGTCTGCCGGCGTGTCCATCATCGCGGCGCGCTCGAAGCCGATCCAGAAATAGGGATTGCCGCGGCCGTCCTGGCGCTCGTCGATTCTGAGGAAACCGAGATTGCGCTTGCCCTGGCGCGTGACGCGGATGCCCAGCACATCCTCGGGCGCGCAGGACGGGAAGTTGACGTTGATGACGGTGTCCTTCGGAATGCCCGCGGCAATCACCTTGCGCAGGATGTCGGGCCCGAATTTGCGTGCGGTGTCCCATGGCGGGCGCTCGCGGGTCTCGACGCTGAACTCCTGCGACAGCGCGAATGACGGCAACCCCAGGATGGTGCCTTCCAGCGCGCCGGCGATGGTGCCGGAATAGACCACGTCCTCGGCGACGTTGCGGCCCTTGTTGACCCCGGACAGCACGACGTCGGGCAGCTTGGCACCGAGGATATGGCGCGCGCCCATGATGACGCAGTCGGTCGGCGTGCCGCGCACGGCAAAGTGCCGCGGGCCGACTTCGCGCAGGCGCAAGGGATCGTTCAGCGACAGCGAATGCGACACGCCGGACTGGTCGAGCTCGGGCGCCACCACCCAGACGTCGTCGGACAATGCGCGCGCGATCTCCTCCACGACTTTGAGGCCGGGGGCATGAATGCCGTCGTCATTGGTGCAGAGAATGCGCATGCGAAGGGCCGATTCCAAAAAAGCGGGGTCTGAGCCGTCTTATCCGGCTCTGGCCGATCAGGCAAACCGGCTGATCAGGGGTTCCCGCCTGAACCCATTAGCGGCGGATGCGCCATTGTGGAAGGAAGCGCGCCAGCCGCCCCTCCGCACGCAGACTCATCGCGGGTACCGCCGGACTGACGACGGCAGCCTCGATCACGCCGAGCGCCTCCAATTGCGCAACGAACGCGTCCGGCTCCGGCGTCTGCGGAAAGCGTTCGCGCGCCACCGTCAGCGCGTTGTCGAAGTCGGCAGCATTCACACCCGGCTTGGCCCTCCGGCTCTGCACGAGATCCTGGTCCCAGAGCCGCGCGATCTCGATGTCGAGCACGCCGCGCAGGCGCTGATCCACGGCCTGAATCCCGGCCCCCGTCACCGCCCATTGTCGGCCGACCCAGAAGATGTCGCGGTGCAAGGCCATGAACGGTGGGTTCGCGTTGTCGAGTGGCCGGCAGGATAGCCGGCCGCCCGATCTTCGCAACCGATCGTTTCCAACATTTCAGACGGGCAACGCGATTCTCGTCTTGACGCGTTTTCTTGACGCAAACCGGTACCCACTTCGCCCGAAAACGCTTTAGTCGCGCCCGATCACCTTCACGCCGCCCATATAGGGCTGCAGCACGTCGGGGACTGCGATCGAGCCGTCCTCCTGCTGATAGGTCTCCATCACGGCGATCAGCGCGCGGCCGAGCGCGGTGCCCGAACCGTTCAGCGTGTGGACGAAACGCGGCTTGCCGTCGGGACCGCGCGAGCGCGCATCCATGCGTCGTGCCTGGAAATCGCCGCAGACCGAGCAGCTCGAGATCTCGCGGAATGCCCCGCCATCGCCCTGCCCCGGCATCCAGACCTCGATGTCATAGGTTTTTTGCGACGAGAAACCCATGTCTCCTGCGCAAAGCGTCATCACGCGATAATGCAGGCCAAGTCTCTGCAACACCTGCTCGGCGCAGGACAGCATGCGCTCCAGCTCGTCCTTGCTCACCTCCGGCGTCGTGATCGAGACCAGCTCGACCTTGGTGAACTGGTGCTGGCGGATCATGCCGCGCGTGTCACGCCCGGCAGCGCCCGCCTCGGCGCGGAAGCACGGCGTCAGCGCGGTGAGGCGCATCGGCAATTGCTTCTCGTCGAGAATGGATTCGCGCGCGAGGTTGGTGAGCGAGACTTCGGCGGTCGGAATGAGGCCGAGGCGCTCTGTCCTCAGCCGCTCCTGGTCGGGCGAGGCAAGGAGCTCGCCTTTGATCGCCCAGAACTGATCATCCTCGAACTTCGGCAATTGTCCGGTGCCGAACATGATCTCGTTGCGCACCAGCAGCGGCGGATTGATCTCGGTATAGCCGTGCTCGTCGACGTGCAGATTCAGCATGAACTGGCCCAGCGCGCGTTCGAGCCGCGCCAGTCTCTTCTTCAGCACGACGAAGCGGGCGCCGGAGAGTTTTGCCGCCGCCTCGAAATCCATGTCACCAAGCGCGGTGCCGAGATCGTCATGCAGCTTCGGCGCAAAGCCGTAGTTGCGCTTGTTGCCGAACACGTGGTGCTGCACGTTGCCGTGCTCGTCGACACCATCGGGCACTTCGTCGAACGGAATGTTCGGGATTGCGGACAGCTCTTTGGTCAGCTCCTCATCGGCGGCTTTCGCGGCGGCCTCGAGCTGCGGCATCGTAGTCTTGAGCTCGGCGACTTCGGCCATCAGCTTGGCCGCGCGTGCCTCGTCCTTGGCCTTCTTGGCGTCGCCGATCTCCTTCGACGCCGCGTTGCGCCGCGCCTGCGCCTGCTCGGACGCCAGGATCGCCGCGCGCCGCGTCTCGTCGATCGCGAGCAGCGAGGCCGACAACGGCTTCAGGCCGCGCCGGGCGAGGCCGGCGTCGAAGGCTTGCGGATTGTCGCGGATCGATTTGATGTCGTGCATGGCTGTGGTCCTGGATCAGCGCGTAAACAGTCAACGTCGAATGTTGCCAGTTTACATTGGCGCGCGCCTCCCCCTAGCACAGCTCTCATCGCCCGCGAAAGCGGGCGATCCAGTATTCCAGAGACGGGAGTGATTCCTTGGTAGGCCGCGGCGTACTGGATTCCCCGCTTTCGCGGAGAATGACAGCGAGGGTGTGGCGGCCTCTACTCCGCCGGATTGGCCGGCGTCGACACGTCGGTGCCGGTGGCGGCCTGCGCCGCGGCGGCGGCCTTCTTCTCCACCATCGCCACCGCGATGATCGAGCCCTCATAGAGCGCCATCAGCGGAATCGCCAGCGAGCACTGGCTGATCACGTCGGGCGGCGTCAGCACGGCCGCGATGACGAAGGCGATGACGATGAAATAGCGCCGCTTCTCGCGCAGCATCTTCGAGGTGATGATGCCGATGCGGCCAAGCAGCGTCAGGATCACCGGAAGCTGGAACGCAATGCCGAAGGCAAAGATCAGCGACATCATCAGCGACAGATATTCGCCGACCTTCGGCAACAGCTCGATCTTTGCGGTCTCGTCGCTGCCGAGTTGCTGCATGCCAAGCGAGAAGCGCGCCAGCATCGGGAACACAACGAAATAGACCAGCGCCGCACCCAGCACGAAAAAGAACGGCGTCGCGACCAGATACGGCAGGAAGGCCTGCTTCTCGTGCTTGTAGAGCCCGGGCGCCACGAACATGTAGACCTGCCCCGCCACGATCGGGAACGAGATGAACGCCGCGCCAAACATCGCCAGCTTCAACTGGGTCAGGAAATATTCCAGGAACGCGGTGTAAATGAGCTTCGCGTTTGCGGGATCGCCGACGGCCAGGACATATGGCCATACCAACACGTTGAATATCTGCTTGGCGAAGAAGAAGCAGAAGATGAACGCAATGCCAAAGCCGAGCAGCGCCTTGATCAGCCGCGAGCGCAGCTCGATCAGATGGTCCATCAGCGGGGCTTTGCTGGCCTCGATATCGGCGTCGGTCATGACGCTTTGGCGTCCTTGATCGCTTCGGATGGCGCGGTGTCCTGCGCAACCGGCGCCTGCTCGACCTCACGGGTAATCGCAAGCGGCTCGTTCGCAGCCGCATGCGCCTCGGCTTCCATGAAGGTCGCGGGCGTCGGCGCTTCCGGTGTCGTTGGTGTCGTCGGCGGTTCGATGGCAGTTGTGGTCGGCGTCTCCGCCGGCTTATCGAGCGCATCGACGCGCAGCGCGTCACTGACGTCCTTCTGGAGCGAGGTCAGCGGATTGTTGCTGGTGAACCCGGTCGCGGCTTCCTTGACCTCGTCGAAGCTCTTCTTGAGGTCGGCCATTTCGGCCTCGCGCATCGCTTCCTGGAACTGGCCCTGGAATTCGGCGGCCATCTTGCGGGCCTTGCCCATCCATTGGCCGACCATGCGCAGCACGCCCGGCAGCTCTTTCGGGCCGATGGCGATCAGGGCCACGACCCCGATCAGGACCAGTTCACTCCACCCGATGTCGAACATGAGGTCTTCCGTTCACGCGAAGCCGCAGCCGGCCCAATCCCTTGCGCGCAGGATCGGGCCGCACCCCGCGTCTCGCGTGCTTCTTCCGGCTCAGACGGCCTTGCTGCCGACGTCGGACCGCGCCGCGGTCGGCGCATTATTGTGCTCGATGGACTTGGCCGGCTCGGGCTTCTCGGCGGGCTTGTCGTCGTCCTGCATGCCCTTCTTGAACGCCTTGATGCCCTGCGCCACGTCGCCCATCAGATCCGAAATCTTGCCGCGGCCGAACAGCAGCAGGACCACTGCGATCACCAGGATCCAGTGCCAAATGCTGAGTGAACCCATCCTGCAACCCTCCAAACGCGCATGGCCGGGGACCCGGCCGATCTTCACCGAAACCTAGGCTTGGCAGGTCTCAAAAACAAGGACCTAGGCAGCGCCAATTCGCTGTTGGCACTACGTAATCTTGCTAGTGTTAACCGGTCGCAGGGCACCGGTAAAACGCAAAGGCCTCACTCTTCGGTGCCGCCTTCGCCGCCACCCTCATTGCCGCCTTCCGGGGTCTCTTCCGGGCTCTCGGGCTCGACCGCAGGCGCCAGCGCCAAATCAAGGTCCTCGCCCGGTTCCAAGGGATCCTCGTCCTCGCGAAGCTGCGGGTCGTCCGACGGCGTCGGCACGCTGAATCCGGTCGGCAGGCGCGAATCCAAGAGGCCCGTGCCCTTCAGCTCCTCAAGGCCCGGCAGATCGCCGAGCTGTTCCAGGGTGAACTGCGACAGGAAGTCCTCGGTGGTTCCGAAGGTCAGCGGACGGCCGGGCGTCTTGCGGCGGCCGCGCGGCTTGATCCAGCCGGTCTCCAGCAGCACGTCGAGGGTGCCCTTCGAGGTGACGACGCCGCGGATCTCCTCGATCTCGGCGCGCGTCACGGGCTGGTGATAGGCGATGATCGCCAGCACCTCGATCGCCGCGCGCGAGAGGCGGCGGGTCTCGGTGCTCTCCCGTGTCATCAGCCAGGCGAGATCGCCGGCCGTGCGGAAGGTCCATTTGTTGGCAACGCGAACGAGATTCACCCCGCGCAAGGAATAGTCGGCCTGCAATTGCTCGAGCGCGGCCTTGACGTCGACGCCCTCGGGCATCCGCTTGGCCAGCGTCGCGGTATCCAGCGGTTCACTCGAAGCGAACAGCAGTGCTTCCAGCAGCCGCAATTCCTCGGGACGTGCCTGGGATTCGTTCTCCATCGGCTCGGCCTCTTCTACCCGCACTTCAGCCAGGCTTGCCATGGCAGCTTCTCCTTCTTGCACTTAACCGACCGGCGCATCAGGCGCAGGAGCTGCGTCCGGCACCGGTTTGGGGCGCCCCTTCCGGAAATAGATGGGCGCAAACGCCTCTTTCTGGTTCAGCTCGAGCTGACCTTCGCGAACCAGTTCCAGCGCGGCGGCGAAGCTCGAGGCGAACACCGTCGCGCGCTGCGTCGGATCGGCGACATGCCGGACCAGAAAATCGTCGAGCACGCCCCAATCGTCCTGCTCGCTGATGCTGCCGACCAGCCGCTCCAGCGTGGCGCGCGCCTCGGCGAGCGACCACACCGTGCGCTTGGCCAGATGCACGCTCGCCAGCACGCGCGACTGGCGCTGCGAGGCGTAGGCGGTGAGCAAATCGTACAGCGTCGCCGTGTATTTCGGATGCTTGATCTCGGCGATCTGCTCGGGCTCGCCGCGCGGGAAGATGTCGCGCAGCAATTGCTGCCTGTTCATCAGCCGGTTGGCGGCTTCGCGGATGGCCTCCAGCCGGCGCAGGCGGTTGGCGAGCGCGGTCGCCATCTGCTCGGCACTCGGGCCTTCCGCGCTCGGCGGCTCCGGCAGCAGCAGGCGCGACTTCAGGAAGGCGAGCCATGCCGCCATGACGAGATAGTCGGCGGCAAGCTCGAGCCTGATCTTTCGCGCGGCCTCGATGAAGTGGAGATACTGGTCGGCCAGCGCCAGGATCGAGATCTTGGCGAGGTCAACCTTCTGCTGCCGCGCCAGCGCAAGCAACAGGTCGAGCGGGCCCTCATAGCCCTCGACGTCCACCACCAACGCCGGCTCACCCTCGGCAAGCTCTGCGGGCCGCCCGGTTTCGAAAGATAGAATTTCTGCGGTCATGCGGATGCCGTGTTTGCCCGTGCGATCAATGCGTCCAGCTCAGTGCGTGCGGCGACGCGGTCGAGCGGTTGCGGCGCCTTGCGCGCGGCGAGCGCGGCGTTCGCCCGCTCCAGCGCCTGGCCCGACAGCTCCGGTGTCTGGCCGGCGACCTCGCGCATCTCCTCGATATTGCCGTTGCAATGCAGGGCCATGTCGCAGCCGGCCGCGAAGATGGCGCTGGTCCGCTCGGCGATATTCCCCGACAGCGCGTTCATCGACACGTCATCACTCATTAACAAACCCTGGAACCCGATTGCGCCGCGAATCACGTCAGCAATCATTGTCGCAGATGTCGTCGCCGGATGGGCGGGGTCGACCGCGCTAAACACAACATGTGCAGTCATGGCCATCGGCAGGTCCGAAAGCGGCTTGAATGCGGCGAAGTCGGTCCGTTCCAGCTCGTCCCTGGGCGTATCGACCCTCGGCAGCTTGAAATGGGTGTCGGCAGTGGCCCGGCCATGGCCGGGGATGTGCTTGAGAACCGGCAGCACGCCGCCCTGCTCCAGGCCCTCGGTGACAGCGCGGGCAATCGCCGCAACCTTGCCTGGCTCGGTGCCATAAGCCCTGTTCCCGATGACGGCATCGGCGCCCTCGACCGGCACGTCGGCCAGCGGCAGGCAATCCACGGTGATGCCGAGATCGGCAAGATCGGCTGCGATCAGACGGGCGGACAGGCGCGCCGCGGTGAGCCCAAGTGCCGAATCAGTGTCGTACAAGGTCGAGAAAGCGGCGCCCGGCGGATAGACCGGCCAGTGCGGCGGACCCAGGCGCTGCACCCGTCCGCCCTCCTGATCGATCAGGACAGGCGCGTCGGCGGCACCCGCCGCCGTCCGCAATTCCGCAACCAGTGCAGCGACTTGAGCTGGCGTTGCGACATTGCGCTTGAAGAGGATGAAGCCCCATGGGCGCTGCTCGCGGATAAACTCCCGCTCGACGGCGGTCAGTTCCGTTCCGGATACACCGGTAATGAAGGCCCGCGTGCTCATAACGGCCGATTAACCCTGACCCGCGAGGGGGTCAAGGAAACGGCCGTTAATTCCTCTGGACGAAGCAGGCAGACAAGCCAGCAGACTTCAGGCTGTTGCAGGCGTGCGTCGCTTCCTCGGCCGAACCATAGGGCCCAGCGAAGGCGCGGTAGACGACGCCCTTGCCCTTGTCGCTGAGGTCGACGCGCTTGATCACCGGCGAACGGGAGCCGAGCACGCTGCCATACTTGCTCTGAAGCACGCGGTACGACGCGGCGGCGCTATCCTCGCTCTGCTGCGAGGAGACCTGCACGACGTAGCCACCACCGCCGCTGCTGGCGGGCGCGATTTGCGTCGGGGTGGTCGCAGCCATCCGCTGCGGCGGTTCGGCCGCTGGGACCGACTGCGGCGCCAGCGACATCGGCTGGTTGGCGCTGGCATTGGCAGCGGTCGGCGGAGTGCGCGGCGCGGCCGGTGCAACGGGTGCAGCAACTGGCTTCGGCCCCGCCGTGGGCCTGGCGGCAGCGGCCGATTGCGGCGTGGCGCTATCGGTCTGATCGCCCTTCACGGCGACAGTCCTGATCGCGCGCGGCGAATTGTTCGGCATCGTGCCGTTGCTTGAGGTCGCGCTGGTGCTCGGTAGCGGCACCGCAGACGGCGACACGCTCGCGACCGACGGCGGGTTCGCATTCTGGTTCAGCGGCGGGAACACCACGCGGGGACCGCCCGCCTTGGCGTTGACGTCGACCGGCGCTTCTTCGCGCGGCACGATCTTCTCGGTGCCATCGCCGCTCACCATGCGATCCGGCACCTTGGCCGAGGAATCCGTCGGCGCGGGCACGATCTTGGTCGGAGTGTTGTCGGCCTTGATGATCGGCGGCTCACCGCTGCGGGGCGAGCCGACATAGGTCTTGTAGGCGAAGGCGGCGCCGGTGCCGACCACGGCAAGCGCCAGGATCGCCGCGACCGTCATCATGCCGCCGCGCTGCTTCTTGGGCTCTTCGAGCTCCGCATCGGGATAGTCGCTCTGATACGCGTAGGGATCGTCGGGATAGGCCGGCTCGCGCTGATAGTCCTGCTCGCCTGCCTCCAGCCGGCCGTAGAGCGCATCGTCGTAACGCGCCGGATCGGGCTGCTGATGCGGCTCCTGATAGGCCTGTTGCTGGTAAGCCTGATCCTGCTGCTGGTAGGCCTGATCCTGGTAGGCTTGCCCCTGGTAGGGCTGCGCCTGATAGGCGTGATCCTGATAAGCCTGCGGCTGAAGCTCAGGCTCGGGCGCGGCGGGCTGGGCTGAATAGCGGTGCAACGGATGAACCGGGTTTACGGACACGGGATAGTCGGGCTCGGGAGCTGGCGCCGGCTGCGGCTGCACGTTGGCGCGCCGCATCCATGAGGGCGGCCCGGGCTGCGCCGGCGGGGTCTGCTCGGCATAGTCCTGCTGATAATCGTCTTGCCGATCCTCTTGCCGATAGTCGTCGTCCTGATAGCTCTGTGCTGGCGCGGGGGCTGCCGGCGGATGTGCGCCGGGCCGCCCCTGAGCTGCGAACGGATCGGTCTGTCCGATCAGGCGGGCGAGCTCGGCCAAGGGATCGCTCTCCGCCTTGCCATGCTGGGCGCCACCGCGACCATAGTCATCGGAGGGATACGGTCTGTCTTGATATCGTTCGGCCATCGTGATGATGCGTCCCTTCGGGAAAGCCGCGCGCCCCTCGACCAAGGCACGGCTTTCGACCCACAAGGCTTTCAACCAAGTCTAAGCGATCCGGCTTCTGCCGGTTACCCCCGATATTCCCCTTAAGTAGTTCGCCCCAAACTACCGCATCTCGTTCGGAGCATGGACGCCGAGGATGGCGAGGCCCGATGCCAGAACCGAGACGACGCCCTGGACCATGGCCAGTCGCGCCTTTGTAAGCTCTGCATCATTATTGATAATGAAGCGTAAATAGGGCAAATCGCGCCCCTTCGTCCAAAGTGCATGAAATTCGCTGGCTAAATCATAGAGATAAAAGGCAATTCGGTGCGGCTCGTGGGCCGCGGCTGCGGCTTCCAGCATGCGCGGAAATATTGCGAGCCGCTTGAGCAGGTCGAGTTCGACGGCGTCTGACAGCCGTTCCACCGCCGACTCAGCGAGCCAGGCGATCCGCTCTCCGGCATCCTCCGGCAGTTCCGGGAACACCTCCGCTCTCGCGTTGCGGAAGATCGAGTGGCCACGAGCGTGGCCGTACTGGACGTAGAACACCGGGTTGTCGCGCGACTGTTCCATGACCTTGGCGAGGTCGAAGTCGAGCACGGCGTCGTTCTTCCTGTACAGCATCATGAAGCGGACGGCGTCCTGGCCGACCTCATCCACCACCTCACGCAAGGTGACGAAGTCCCCGCTCCGCTTGGACATTTTCACCGGCTCGCCGTTGCGCAGCAGCTTGACGAGCTGGACGATCTTGACGTCGAGCGAGCCCTTGCCTGACGTCGTTGCCTTCACCGCCGCCTGCATGCGCTTGATGTAGCCGCCATGGTCGGCGCCCCAGACGTCGATCATCTCCGCAAAACCGCGGTCGAACTTGTTCTTGTGGTAGGCGATGTCGGCGGCAAAGTAGGTGTAGGAATTGTCCGACTTGATCAGCGGACGATCGACGTCGTCGCCGTAAGCCGTCGCCTTGAACAGCAGCTGCTCGCGGTCTTCCCAATCCTCGACCGGCGCGCCCTTCGGCGGCGGCAGGCGGCCTTCGTAGACGTCGCCCTTGGCCTTCAGGAAATCGATGGTCTCGGCAACCTTGTTGTTGCCGGTCTCGATCAGCGAGCGCTCGGAGAAAAACACATCGTGGCGGATGTTGAGGGCGGCGAGATCGTCCTTGATCTCGTCCATCATCATCGCGATCGCCTTGGCGCGCACCGTCGGCAGCCATCCGGCCTCGCTCATCGCGAGGAGCTTGTCGCCGTGCTCTTTCGCCAGCGCCGCGCCGACCGGCTTCAGATAGTCGCCCGGATAGAGCCCTTCCGGAATCGGACCGATGTCCTCGCCGAGCGCCTCGCGGTACCGCAGGAACGCGGAGCGCGCGAGCACGTCGACTTGGGCGCCGGCGTCGTTGATGTAATATTCGCGCGCGACGTCGTGGCCTGCGAACTGGAGCAGGCTCGCCAGCGCGTCGCCGAACACGGCGCCGCGGCAATGGCCGACATGCATCGGCCCGGTCGGATTGGCCGAGACGTATTCGACATTGACCTTGGAGCCGCCGCGGACGCGGCCGTAATCGGCGGCCTCGCGCAGCACTGTCCGCAGCGCCTCCGCCCAGGCGGCCGGCCTCAAGGTCAGATTGATGAAGCCGGGACCGGCGACGTCGACCTTGGCGATCAGCGCGTCGGCACGCAGCCGCTCGGCGATCTGCTCGGCGAGATCGCGCGGCTTGGCCTTTGCCTCTTTCGCCAGCACCATGGCGGCGTTGGTCGCCATGTCGCCATGGGAGGGATCGCGCGGCGGCTCGACCACCACGCGGGAGAAATCGATGCCCTCGGGCCAATTGGCTTCCGCCGCCAGCGTACGGCAGGCGGCGTGCACGCGTGCAAGCACGTCGGCGAACAAATGCAGTGCTGAGGATGTGTCGGGCATGGCCGCCGCCTAACGCAAATCCGGGGTCGAGTCAAAAAGCCGCTGGTGCTCGGTCAGGGCGAAACGGTCGGTCATTCCGGCAATGAAATTGCCGATCCGGCGGGCCCGGTCACCCTCATTGTCAGCCTCCGCCCCCAGCAGCCATTCCGGCGGCAGCTCGCTAGGGGATTTCAGGTATTTCGCGAACAGGTCGAACAGGATCTGCTCCGCCTCCCCCATCACCCGCATCACCCGCTTGTGACGGTACATGTGCTGATAGAGGAAGGTCTTGATGGCGGCCTCCTCCTCGGCGACCTCGGCCGGAAATGCGACCAGCGCCCGGCTCTGCTGGCGGACATCCTGGGCCGATTGGGGCTTCACCGCGGCGAGGTTCTTCTGCGCCTGCGCGAACACCGCACCGATCAGGTGTGAGATCAGCTCGCGCACGAGCTCGGCACCGCGCCTGAGTTCTTCGAGATCGGGATAGTGCGCTGAGGTCTCGGCGATGATTTCAGCTGTGAGCGGCATCACCTTGAGATCGTCGAGATGGAACAGGCCGGCACGCAGGCCATCGTCGATATCGTGGGCGTCATAGGCGATGTCGTCGGCGATGGCGGCGACCTGCGCCTCCAGCGAGGCGAAGCTCCACAATTCGAGGTCGTAGGTCTTGATATAGTCGGCGATGCCGACGGGAATGCCGTGCTCGCGATAGCGACCGACCGGCGCGCCGCTGCGGTCGGTCAGCGGACCGTTATGCTTGACGATGCCCTCCAGCGACTCCCAGCTCAGATTGAGCCCGTCGAAATCAGGATAGCGATGCTCGAGCGAAGCGACGACGCGGAGCGTCTGGGCGTTGTGGTCGAAGCCGCCGAAGTCCTTCAGGCAGGCGTCCAGCGCCCGCTCGCCGGCATGGCCGAACGGGGGATGGCCGAGATCATGGGCCAGCGCCAGGGTTTCGGTGAGATCCTCGTCGAGCCCGAGCTGCCGGGCCAGCGCACGGGCGATCTGCGCCACCTCCAGCGAATGGGTCAACCGGGTACGGTAGTGGTCGCCTTCATGGAACACGAACACCTGGGTCTTGTACTTCAGGCGGCGGAACGCGGTGGAATGGATCACCCGGTCGCAATCCCGCCGGAACGGGCTGCGGGTCCGGCTCGGCGGCTCCGCGACCAGCCGGCCGCGGCTGCGGTCGGGATCGCAGGCATAGGGCGCATGGGGGGCAGCCATTCCGACGGACACGACGAATTTAGTCCCTATCCATTTGATTCTGCGTATCCTTGCACTTAACTATGCCGGACGCGGGATACCAAATGAATTGGGCAAGTGAACCTGCCAAGTGAACCTGGTATGACCGCGGGACTATCGGAGACGAGCCATGACGACCGACGTGACTATCAGTGACCGCGCCGCACGCCGGATTGGGGAGATCCTCAAGGGCGAAGGCTCTGGCGCGATGCTGCGCATCTCGGTCGAGGGCGGCG
Organism: Bradyrhizobium sp. AC87j1; assembly: GCF_002936975.1. NCBI lineage: Bacteria > Pseudomonadati > Pseudomonadota > Alphaproteobacteria > Hyphomicrobiales > Nitrobacteraceae > Bradyrhizobium > Bradyrhizobium sp. AC87j1. Next base: position 151,813 of record NZ_PTFE01000005.1, on the reverse strand, counting down.
GCTGCTCGGGTTTCCAGTACAAGTTCGACATCGACCGTGCGCGGACCGACGACGATCTCGTGATCGAGCAGGACAATGCGGTGGTGCTGGTGGATTCGGCCTCGCAGCCGTTCCTGGCGGGATCGCAGGTCGATTTTGTCGACGATCTGATCGGCGCTTCGTTCCGCGTCAACAATCCCAACGCCACGGCGTCCTGCGGCTGCGGCACCAGCTTCTCGGTCTGACCGCTTACGCGCCTGTTATCTGCTTCTCCTCATCCGTCCACTCCATCTCGACCGGCATCAGCTCCGGCTGGAGCGGCGCGTCCTCCGACATCGTGTGGCCGTCGAGCGCGCGCAGCAAGGCCGCGACCAGCGCCGGCTTGCGCAGAGGCTTGGTGAGGAAGTCCGACATGCCCGCCTCGCGGCAGATCCTGACGTCCTCGGGGAAGGCGTTGGCGGTCAGCGCGACGATCGGCAAAGCTTCGCAGCGCCCGCCTTGCGCGCGGATCGCGCGGGTGGCCGCGAGCCCGTCCATGTCGGGCATGCGCACGTCCATCAGCACCACATCGTAATTGCCTTCGGATGCTGCCGCGACGGCCTCAGCGCCGTCGGTGACGACGCGCAGCTCGACGTCGAAGGCCCCCAACATCTTGCTCACGACCATGCGGTTGACCGCGTCGTCCTCCGCGACCAGCACCTTCAGCGGCCGATCGAGACCGGCGATACGGGTCTTGAGCTCGTCGGCCTCATCGTGGCCGGCCGTCTGCTCGGAGACCTGCGCCTGGCTCCAGGGCAGCACCAGCGTGAAGCGGAAAATCGATCCCTCGCCCGGCGTCGAGGTGACGCCGATGGTGCCGCCCATCTGCTCGATGATGCGCCGGGAGATCGCAAGGCCGAGGCCAGTGCCGCCGAAGCGGCGGCTGATCGAGGCGTCGGCCTGGGCGAAATCGCTGAAGAGCTGGCCGAGCTTTTCGGGAGCGATACCGATGCCGCTGTCGGTCACCGTCCATTCGACGGTCGCCAGCAAATCGCGGCGCGCCTGGCAGGTCGCCGAGATCGTCACCTCGCCCTCATCGGTGAACTTCACCGCATTGGACGCGAGGTTGAGCAGCACCTGGCGGATGCGCGCGACGTCGCCGCGCAGCGTCGGCGGCAGGTTCGGGTCGAGTTCCAGCTTGACCGTCAGCCCCTTGCCCTTGGCGCTCGCGCGCACCACGGTCGCGACCGCCTCCACCAGCGCCTGCGGGGCGAAGTCGATCACCTCGAAGGTGAAGCGCCCGGCCTCGAGCTTGGACAGGTCGAGGATGTCGTTGAGGATGCGCTGGAGATTGTCGCCGGACTCGCGGATCGTGGTGACCGCCTCGCGCTGCTCCGGATCGAGCCTGGTCTCGAGCAGCATGCTGGCAAGCCCGAGCACGCCGTTCATGGGCGTCCGGATCTCGTGGCTCATCACCGCGAGGAAGTCCGACTTGGCGCGACTCTCGGCCTCTGCCTTTTCCGCGCGCCAGCGTTCGGTCACGTCGCGCCCGAAGCCGCGATAGCCGAGGAACTGGCCCTCGCGGTCATAGGCCGGCTTGGCCGTCAGCGACCACAGCCGCGCCTCGCCGCCGGCGACGACCTTGAGGTTCATCTCGTGCAGCGGCTCGTTCTGCTCCATCAGGCCGACGACGTTGTAGGCCGCGCTCTTGTCCTCCGGGCACAGCATGTCGAGCACGTCGGCGAAATGCGATCCCTTCAACAGCGGCAGCGGCAACTGGGCGACGTCCACGAAGCGCTCGGGTACATCGACCAGATGCCCTTCGGCATCGGTCTGCCACAGCCAGTCGCTGGCGTTCTCCTGAAAGTCTTTCAGCAGCAGCGAGATGATCTCGGTCTGGCGTTCGAGTTCGAGCTGGGCCTTGAGATTGCCGAGGAACAGATTGCCCTGCGAGACGATGCTGCGCGCCATGAAAAATGCGAACAGCAACAGGAACACCGCCGTCACCAGATACGGCCCGGCGCCGCAGAGCAGCATCGCACCGGCGCAGGCGGTCGTCATGGTGGCGAGATAGACGAGGCCGGCGCGCGGGAACGTCGACAGCGTGAAGGCGCCGCCCGACATCATGCCGACCATCAGGCACGCCAGGATCAGCTGGCTGGTCGGCTCGATGCGGCTGAACAGAGCGAGCGGCAGCGCGCCCCAGATCGCGGCGAGCAAGACCGCCTGCCGCAGCATCTGCCGCGCGGCGCGAGGCGAGGCCTCCTGCGGCGGGTTCTGATGCGACCGCCGCCAGGCGGGCACCGCGAGCGAGGCGGTGGCGGCGAGCGTCAGGCCCCAGATCGCGAGGAAGTCGTTCCATCCCCTGCCCCAGAACAGGATCAGCACGATGGCGACGTTCAGCATCGTCACCGCCATCGTCACGGGAATCAGCCGCGTCACGGCGTCGATCTGCTTGGCGCGGATGCGGCGGATCTCGCGCTCGCTGAGATCGGCGGTCAGGCCGTCCTCGATCTCGAAGCCGCCGAGCCAATACAGGAACGCGCCGATCAGGCCGTCACGCGGCTCGGTTTGCTTCATCGACTTGTCCGGCCATCCCATTCGCGGAACCTTTTGACGATCAATGGCCTGCCGCCTGCTTAAGCCGGGTTAATTTTGTGGGAGATTTTGCGGCGTCCTTGACGGGCGCGTTTGCAGTTTGTTCTAACCATGGCCCCTGCCCGGAGCCCGCCGACATGACCATCAGAGTTGCCACCTGGAACGTGAACTCGGTCCGGCAGCGGATCGACCTTCTCCTGACCTGGCTGAGGGAGTGCCAGCCGGACATCGTCTGCCTCCAGGAGATCAAATGCGTCGACGAGGCCTTCCCGAGGCTGGAGATCGAGGCGCTCGGCTACAACGTCATCACCCATGGGCAGAAGACGTTCAACGGCGTCGCGCTGCTCTCCAAGCTCCGGTTCGACGAGACCAAGTCGGGGCTTGCCGGCGACGACGAGGATGCCCATGCGCGCTTCCTCGAGGGCGTGGTGACGCTGAAGTCGGGCGTGCTGCGCATCGCCTGCCTTTATCTGCCCAATGGAAATCCGGTCGGGACGGAGAAATATCCCTACAAGCTCAAATGGATGTCGCGGCTTCTTGACTATTCGAAGGAGCGCCTCAAGACCGAGGAGCCGCTGATCCTCGCCGGCGATTTCAACGTCATCCCGCACGCCCGCGATGTGCACAATCCGGCCGCCTGGACCGAGGACGCCCTGTTCAAGCCCGAGACGCGGGAGAGCTTTCAGTCCCTGCTCGGCCTCGGCCTGACCGATGCCTTGCGGGCCGTCACCGATGAGCCCGGGCTTTACACCTTCTGGGACTACCAAGCCGGGGCCTGGCAGAAGAACCAGGGCCTGCGGATCGACCATCTGCTGCTGTCGCCGCAGGCCAGCGACCGGCTCGCCAATGTCGGGATCGACAGCTATGTGCGCGGCTGGGAGAAGCCCTCGGACACGTGCCGGTGTGGGCGGATCTGGATCTGGAGGCGGCGTAGGCCGGGGCCCGGAGGGGGTGGGTTACGCTTCCGACGTTCCGCGTTGAAGCAGCGAGAATGTCGTCGCTAACCCACCCTACGGCACCGAGGTTGCCGAGCTACTCCCGGCGGCCGCCCTGCACCCACTGTTCCAGCATTTGCAGGCACATGGCGCGGTCGTCGTCGGAGGCCTTGGCGAAGGCGCGGCTGTAGCTTTCCTTGATCCAGGTCTCGTCGGCGCCGGCGCTGTCACGCGCCAGCGTCAGCCACATCAGGCCGCGCGCGGCCTGTCGCGGCAGACGGTCGCCGTTGAACAGCATCTGGCCGAGCAGCGCCTGGGCCTCGTGCTGGCCCTTCTGCGCGGCAAGGCCGAGCCAGCGGGCGCCATAGCGGAAATCCTCACGCGAGGCGTCCGGCGTCTTCAGATAGAGCCGGGCGAGATCGTATTGCGCGTCGGCATTGCCGAAATAGGAGGCAGCATAGGAGAACATCTCCCGCGCCCGCTCCGGGTCCGACTTGACCTTCGAGTTGGGGATGCCGCTCAGATAGTAGCGGCCGAGCGCGACGAAGGCGTTGGCCACGATCTGCGCCTGCGGAGCCGACGGGCTGTCCTCGGCATGCGCATTGGCGATCCGGCTGAAATATTCGAAGGCCCGCAGATCGTCCTGGGCGACGCCGTCGCCATTGGCGTACATGCGGCCGAGCTTCCACTGCGCGATGGGGTGGCCACCCTCGGCGGCATATTGCAGCGCACTGAGCGAGGTCTCCTGAGGCACAGTCGCCGGCGCGACCTTACCGCGCGCGGTCACCGCAGTCCCCGGCAAGGTGGTCACGACCGGGATGGTCGCGTCCTTCGGGTTGACCGGAGCCCCGTCGAAGGCAAGCGCCGGGGCGGCCAGCGCACCGGCCCCCAACACAAACGCAACTATGGCACGCCTAGATGTCCGCATAGCACTGTTTCTCGTGCGCGCCGCCCGGATGGGTCACTGCCCCCCCGACCGCTGGTCCAACCTGTTGAGCATACTTCCAGAGCGCACCTGACGTGTGGTTAGTCGCGCGAGCGGTCCATTTGGTCTTGCGCTGGGCCAGCTCGGCGTCGCTCAATTTTACGTTAAGGGTACCGGCGACCGCGTCGATCTCGATGATGTCGCCGTCCTCGAGCAGCCCGATCGGGCCACCAATGGCAGCTTCCGGCCCGACATGGCCGATGCAGAAGCCGCGGGTGGCGCCGGAGAAGCGGCCGTCGGTGATGAGCGCGATCTTGCCGCCCATGCCCTGGCCGGTCAGCGCCGCGGTGGTCTGGAGCATTTCCCGCATGCCGGGGCCGCCCTTCGGCCCCTCGTAGCGGATCACGATGACTTCGCCTTCGCGGTAGGTGCGCTTCTGGACCGCCTCGAAAGCATCCTCCTCGCGGTCGAAGCACCTGGCCGGACCGGTAAACCTGAGGTTGGACATTCCCGCGACTTTCACGATCGCACCTTCTGGCGCCAAATTGCCCTTCAGACCGACCACACCGCCAGTGACGGTGATGGGCTTGTCTGCCGGGTGCACCACGTCTTGGTGCGGATTCCACTTCACGCTCTTGAGGTTGTCGGCGATCGTGCGGCCCGTGACGGTAAGGCAATCACCGTGCAGGAAGCCGTTGTCGAGCAGCGTCTTCATCAGAAGCGGTATGCCACCTACTTCAAACATGTCTTTGGCGACATAACGACCACCCGGCTTCAAATCCGCGACATATGGTGTCTTTTTGAAGATTTCGGCTACGTCGAACAGGTCGAACTTGATGCCGCACTCATGCGCGATCGCCGGTAGGTGCAGCGCAGCATTGGTCGAACCGCCGGAGGCGGCGACCACGGCGGCGGCGTTCTCCAGCGCCTTGCGGGTGACGATGTCGCGCGGCCGGATGTTTTCGGCGATCAGGTCCATCACCTTCTCGCCCGCGGTCATGCAGAAGGCGTCGCGGATTTCATAGGGTGCCGGAGCGCCGGCCGAGTAAGGCAGTGCGAGGCCGATCGCCTCGGACACGGTCGCCATGGTGTTGGCGGTGAACTGCGCGCCGCAGGCACCCGCCGAGGGGCACGCCACGCGCTCGATCTCGTCGAGATCCTCGTCCGACATGGCGCCGACCGAGTGCTTGCCGACGGCCTCGAACATGTCCTGCACGGTGACCTGCTGCCCGCGGAAAGTGCCGGGCAGGATCGAGCCGCCATAGATGAAGATCGAGGGCACGTTGAGACGGACCATCGCCATCATCATGCCCGGTAGCGACTTGTCGCAGCCGGCAAGCCCGACCAGGGCGTCATAGGCATGGCCGCGGACGGTGAGCTCGACGGAGTCGGCGATGCATTCGCGCGACGGCAGCGAGGAGCGCATGCCGTCATGGCCCATGGCGATGCCGTCGGTCACGGTGATGGTGCAGAACTCGCGCGGGGTGCCGCCGGCCGACGCCACGCCCTTCTTCACCGCCTGCGCCTGGCGCATCAGGGCGATGTTGCAGGGAGCGGCTTCATTCCAGCAGGATGCGACGCCGACGAAAGGCTGGTGGATCTGCGCGGTGGTCAGACCCATGGCGTAGAAATAGGACCGATGCGGCGCGCGCGCAGGGCCTTCCGTCACGTGACGGCTCGGCAGCCTCTGCTTGATGTCGGTCTTCGCGTCCATCGCAAACCAGTTTCCTCGGTCAACCCTTTCAGACCCGAAAAATCAGAGCCAAGATTTGAATCGACCTTGGGATTTCTCGTCGCCTTCGAAGACCGCCGCTACCCCTAAAACATTAGAGCGATTTTATTCATGCTCGGGTGTGGCCAAAAAGCGGCGGTGATGCGAACCACCAGTGATGACGGTTAAATCGGAACCGGGTGTTGCGTAGACAGCACAATCGTTACCGGGAAGACACGGGGTGGACTACTGAAATACCCTCGGAGGGAGGATGATCCACAACTTCAGATTTTGTATCGGCAACAACACTTCCGAATTGCTCCACGAGGCGGTGACCGCGCGCGGGTGAGTCGGGGCGCGCTGCTCATCAACGATTCCTCCCTCGTGTCCCGGACAAGCCGCAACGCCTCTTAGCGTTGCGGCGCAAAGCCGGGATCCAGAAAGCAACAGGGCGCGATGCGGATGGATGGGCCCCGGCTCTGCAGCGCACCGCTGAAGGAGCGCTGCGCTGCGTCCGGGGCACGAGAGCGGAGTTATGACGCACGCTTTCTCCACGCCGTCATTGCGAGGAGCCCTTGCGACGAAGCAATCCAGAATCCCTCCGCAGAGAGACTCTGGATTGCTTCGTCGCTTCGCTCCTCGCAATGACCGCGTATGAGGTGACACCCTGGTTCTCCAAGTGACGCCGTCATTCCCCGCGAAGGCAGGGAATCCAGTACGCTGCGGCTTCTCGGTTCAATCACAACTGTCTCTGGGATACTGGATCACCCGCCCCAGTGCGCAAGTGCGCACAAGGCGGGCAACTGAATGTGTGGATGCACACGCCTTCTCGTCCTCGCGGCGCATTCGCCCGAGCTTTGCTTGGTCGCTCCACCCTCTAAGCCAAGAGGGCGCAGGGAAGGCCGGGTGCTGGCTCGCACCCGCGGTCCGCTGCGCGAAATGCACACGCAGAAAGAACCGCACAGCAGCATACAGGTGGTGCCGATCACTCGGCCTTCCCTGCGCGATGGCTGGACGGCTTATGCCGTGATCTCCCGGGAGCCGACCATTCCTTCTGGCCTCCCTCGCCCCGCGAATTGGATGATGCAGTCTGCCCGGTTGGGCTCGCTCGCACCTTCGCGAAGGCTTGACCGTAGCAACGACGGCCAGGACCACACGGTTTTGCCGTACGCACGGCCCGCCATTTCGCCGCAGTATTCCCAGCCCTGTCGACGAAGCCGGAAACTTACAGACGAGACGAAGCCTAGCAGCGCCGCTCGTCCGCACGCGGTTACGGACTCACAGGGACTACCCGCCCTGCCCGCACCTCTCATGCCGACGCTGCCGCGTCCACCGCAAGCCCGGCTCGCGACAGTGACGACCACATAGTCGCCCCTCTTGGGTGAGCCGGGATGGGCGACACATACGCCGAAACCGAATTTCGGTAAAGTGGAATATTTTCGGCGACGAGGATTGACAGAGGGCGACACAGGCACGATCGCGTAGCCCGGATGGAGCCAACGGGTCGGCGCGGAGCGCCGCCCGATGACAGGCTCCGCGCAATCCGGGACGGTGCGAGATGCCGGGCGAGCGGCCCCGGATTACGCTTTCGCTCCATCCGGGCTACGGCCACGATCGGCCGCTCAGGCCGATATTGCTCGCTTGCGTCCGGCCGGATCGATCAGACGGACGATCTCACAGATCGCGACGAGGGCGGCGAGCCAGACCGCGCTGGTCAGTCCAATGCGCATCACGATGGCGGCGGTGAAGGCGCCCTCGCCGCCGAGGAACGGCGTCGCGGCGAGCAGCGCGAGCTCGTAAATGCCGTAGGCGGCGATGAGCGTGATCGCCAGCGCCAGCGGCCTGCGGCCCTGCGGCAGCAGGCCGAGCACCGTCGACGAGGCCGCGGTCGCCAGAAGCGCAGCCGCGCCGATCACGAAGCCCCAGGCAATCGTGCTGGAGTCAACGGGATAATGCAGCACGCCGAAACCGATGGTCTGGTTGACGAGCCAGGCACCGGTGACGACGAGCAACGCCGGACGCTGCGGCAGCATCGCCGCGGCAATGACGGCGAAGGCCGCGAACGGCGTGGCGCAGGCGAACGCAAAACTTGCGAGCGCGCATGACGCCGTCAGCAGCGCAAAGCAGAACATCGGCGCAAGGCGCGGCGCGACCGGGTGAAGCCGGAAGCGATCGTCGCCAGACGGCAGGATGCTGAGAGCCATGGGTGAATCTCCTTCTCTTTCGAATGCTAATCCATTTGAGGGCACCTGACAGCCCTGACGAAAATCAGAACGTTGCGCCGGCCTTGAGCAGATAGGTGCGGCCGGGCAGCGGATAGGCGCTGAAGCGGCCGTCCGTGAAGGTGCTCGCGATGGCATAGTCGTAGTAGAGCGCGTTCAGCACGTTGTTGACGCTGAGGGACCAGAAGTAGCGCTCAACCTGGCCGCTGAGCTTGAGATCGATCGTGCCGTTGGCGGGGATCGGCTTCTGGGTGCCCGCCTGGTCGTTGTCCATGCGACGCTCGCTCCAGAAGCGCGCGGTGGCATCGAGCACCACGTAATTCTGCCAGATGTTCCAGGTGACGCCCGCACTCGCCGTGTAGCGCGAGACCAGCGGCACGTCGTTGCCGGCCCAGATGCCTTCGCGGAAGACCGCGCTTGTATAGGCCACGCCGGAGCGCAGCAGCAGGGCGTCGTTGACGCGATAGGATAGACTGGTCTCAGAGCCGTAGCGGCGGGTCGGATCAAGATTGGTGTTGTAGAACAGGACCGGATTGAAATGGACCTCGTTGGTGAGATCCATCAGATAGACACTGCTCTGCAGCTGCAACCCGCCGCCCTTGATGCGAACACCGCCCTCAATGTCCTGCGAGGTCTGGGTCTTGAGCTGGAACGTTTGCGGGATCGCAGCGAAGGTAAAGGGATCGAACGAAGGCCCTGAGGACAGGCGCTCGTCGACATCAGGCGTGCGGAACGCGCGCGCAACGCGGCCGAACAGCGAGACCTGGTCGTTGAGGCGATGCTCGGCGCCGAGATGCAGCGCATATTGGGTCTCGTTGCTCGTCAGCGGCAGCGCGCCGATGTCGGCGTTGAACGGAGCTGCCGGGTCGAAATTGTCGCGTGCCGCAAGCCTGACGTTCTGCACACGCGCGCCGTAGGAGATGTCCGTCGTGGGCGCGATTCCCAATGTGTGCTGGAAATAACCCGCAACCGTCTGCTGCCTGAGGTCGTAATTGTGCCATGGGGAGAGCCCCTGCCCGGCGCCGCGGTTCTGCTCAAAGCTCGCATCGTAATAGTCGATGCCGGTCAGGAGCTGCGACGGCATGCCGAGCAGCAGGCTCTTCACGCTGAGCCGCGGCGTGATCGACCATGTCGTCAGATGGGAACCGACATAGGTCGACGTGAAGAACGCCGGAACCGGCGTCGGGGTGGAGAAGAAAGCACTCTGCTGCTTCTTGTCGCGCACGCCGCCGTCGACGATGAGATCGACGCCGTTGACCAGGGTCTTGGTGAAACCCGCAGTCGCGCCAAAACCCTGCTGGTTGGCGTAGTTGAAGGGCGTGCTGGTCCCTCGCCGGTTGGCCCTGAGCTCGTCGAGGCCGATGGAGGGATCGACAGTGCGGCCGCCCGGCAGTCGCAGCTCCTGATTGTCGCCAGTGACGGTGAGAAAAGCGGTCAGGCCGGGCGTGGTGTAATTGAGATTGCCGACGCCATTCTGCTGGGAATAGCGGTTGTTGTCGCGATAGCCATCGGTCCTGACCGTATTGCCGTAGAACGAGGTCGACCACGGACCCGAATTGAGTGAGGTCGACACGTTGCCGAGCCTGGTGTTGAACGAGCCGAAGCCAGCCTCGATGCGCGCGGTCACGGGCGGTCCGCCAACGCCATTTTTGGTGACGATGTTGATCACACCGCCGACCGCGTTGTCGCCGTAGAGCACCGCGCCGGAATTGCCCCGCGTGATCTCGATGCGTTCGATCGAATTGAGCGGGATGGTGGAGAGGTCCACCTGCGCCATGTCGACGTCGTTCAACCGCCGTCCGTTGACCAGCACCAGCGTGTTGGCGGTGGCAAAGGCGCCGAAGCCACGCAGGTCCACGCTGGTCTTGGCGCCGATCTGACCGCCATAGAGCGTCGTGATCTGGGCCCCCGGCGTCTGCGTCGCGATGATCTCGGCAAGCGTCTGCGACGGCGAATGCGCAATATCCGCGGCCGTGATGACGGTCGTGGCAGCCCCGACGACGCCGCCGCTGCCGGCGGCAGCCTCACCGCCGGAGCCGGATGAGCCGGCGCCATTGCCTGCCGGCGCGACATTCGTCCTCACCCGCTGCCGCGTCGCCTCGCCGTCACCGATCGCCCTGGCGCGCGTGCGGTTCTGATCGTCGGGCCTGGTCACCTCGATCGGCGGCAATTGCTCGGCAAGCGCCTGCCGGGCGAAGGCGGAGGACAGATCGAGCGAATGGAGGGAAACGGATGCGAGCAGGCCGGCGCTGAGGCGCCTGGCAGCAGGGACAAGACGGGACACAATTGTAACCTCGGTATGACGTCAGTGGCACGTCACAGCGAACGAGGTTTCACGGCAGAGCGATGGATTGCTCCGGTGAAGCTAATGTCTGTACTCCCCGACCGACATCTTCGCGTGTGACCACGGCTGACGGCAGGTCTCCTGGCTCGCGGGTCGTGACCTTTCGTCGCCTTCCCAGGACCGAGATTCCCAGTGGCATGAGACGAAAGATTCACCGCTTACAGTTGCGGGGGCAGCCGTGGCGTTGAGACAAATCCCTGCGTTGGGACAATCCCGCACCACATTCCCTTTTGATCTCCGTGAGGAGAACCGTCGCCGATCATTTACGAGCCGTTGGCCCCGGGAGTCAATCGACCGGTGCATGCCGGGCGCTCAGGTCCGCCCTCGCACCCGTTGCGCCTGGGCCCAGGCGACAGCGACGTCGCGCGGCGGAACATCGACGCGCTTGATCGGGGTCAATTCGCCGGAGGCCGAGACGATGGCGGTCTCCTCGCGGCGACAGCGCGTGCAGACAAAGCGCACCTCGTGCGGAGACGCCGACCAGCTCGACCGCTTCACATTGGCCGCCATCGGCCAGGCATCACAATGCGAGCACGACACCAGAAATCGACCGGGATCGAGCATACCCATTTCCATCGGACTCCACGTCCTGCCCACTTGCTTCAATGATTAACCCAAGTGAATCGTTCCGGTGTCCCAGCACCGCCACTGGGTGCGCTGCGAGAAAGCGGTGGCCTCAGCGCGCGCCCCTGAGGGTGCAGGAGGTGGTGCAGGTGACCGTGGTGCCGCGATCGCATGATTTGCAGGCACTGACGCACTGGTTCATATCGCGGGGATTGTAGCTGTAGTTCCGCATCGGGCAGGTCGGCGTCGAGCCGGTGATATCCTGCTCCTGGTCGCAGGCCGCCGTCATGAGCGCGAATATGATCACGGCAACGAGGCGCATGTGATTGCCCTGTCAAGCATGGCAAATGACACTCGCGAGGTGCGCTGCATTGCAGCTAACCCCGGCCTTTCCACCACGAGCGATCGCTCGCGAGGTCAAGGATGCGCGCCAAACCTTAAGAACGGATTGCAGCCGGCGTCAGGCAGCAGCCTTGGTCGCGATCGCCTGCCGCATGTCCACCGCCAGCTGACGGTACTGTTCCGAGAGTTTCAGATAGAACTCGCGCTTGGTGCTGTCGGTGGCGAGCTTGGCGATCAGCTCGCATTCGGCGGTGAGCGTCTCGAACCGTTCCAGCCTGTCCTGAAGTTCCGTCATCGGCGTGTCCCCGTCAAACGCCTCAAGGACATCCAACCTAAGCCCGGGAAATAGGTCACGGCGAACATCGTTATCGAGTAGAAACGTTTTTTCCGGACAGGGCGGGCTGGCGCAACAAAAACGGCTATTTCTGCTCCTGGCGCCAGGCACCGTCCCACCCCTCCTCCGGCGGCTTGGCCTCGAATTGCGCGATGCGGCCGAGCATCGTACGCGAGGGACCGTCGCCGGGGACGGCTTCGAGCGCGGCGTTGAAAGCGGCGCGCGCCTCGTCGAAGCGGCGGGCCCGATAGGCGGCGAGCGCTTCGGCATAATGCGTGCGCAGGCTGTCCTGCGCGCCGGTGAGTGCGCCCGCCCGCGCCATCACCTCGAAGATCGGCTGCGGCGCGCTCTGGCCGGCGACCGCCAGACGATCGACCTCGCGCAGCTCGAGCCGCGCTCCGATCGCATCAGCAGTTGCCTGCGAGATCAGGATGCGGGTGCCGTAGACCTTGTTGACGGCCTCCAGCCGCGAGGCCAGGTTCACGGCGTCGCCCATCACGGTGAAGCTCATCATCAGCTCGGAGCCGATGCTGCCGGTCAGGACCTCGCCGGTGGCGATGCCGATCCGCAGGTCACACGGCGCCGGCATGGCGCGGATGCCGAGCAGGTCGGGCAGCTGCTTCTGCAGCGCGGGCACCTGGTCGACCATCTCGGTTGCGGCGATGCCGGCCAGGAGCGCCTGCTCGTCCTCCTCGATGAAGGGCGGGCCCCAATAGGACATGATGGCGTCGCCGATATATTTGTCGATGATGCCGCGATTGCCCCTGATCGGTCCGGACATCACCGTGAAATAGTGGTTCATCACCCTGACGAGGCCGCGCGGGGTCATGCCCTCGCTCATCGAGGTGAAGCCGCTCATGTCGCAGAACATGATGGTCATGACCCGGCGCTCGCCGTCGATCGCGACTTCGGGCCGGTCGATCAGCCCCTGCACCACCTTGGGATCGATGTAGCGGCCAAAGGTCTCGCGGATGCGCTCGTTGTGCCTGAGCTGCTCGGTCATGCGGTTGAAGGCCGCGGCGAGCTCGCCGATCTCGTCCTGCGTGGATACGGTGATGGTCTTGTCGAAGCGGCCGGCCTCGACCTCGCGGGTGCCGGCGAGCAGTAGCCGCACCGGGCGCGTGATACCGCTGGACACCAGGAGCGCGAAGGCAAAGCCGACGATCGCCGCGAGCACAGTCACAATGGCGGAGATGACGATCGCCTGATGCTGACGGCCGATCACTGTCCTTGTCGAGGCAAAGACCTGCTTCAACATGTCCGCGCGGATGGTGTCGATCCTCTGATTGAACTGATCGCGCAGTGTATCGAGATGCTCCAGCGTGCCACGCACCTCGGTCATCTGCTTGTCATCGACCTGCTTGAGCAGCTTGGCATGATCCTCATTCATTGCCTGCCGAAGTTCGGTGAGCGCGGTTTCGATGCGCGTCTCGATCCGCGCCAGCCCGGCATTGTCGGACGGCGTTCTGGAATCGTCGATGATCGCGTTGATGAGCGTGCGTGCGGCCTCCGCCTCGTCGTCGATCTTGCGATCGGCCTCCTCAAACTCTCGCAAGCGCGCCGCGTAGGCTTCCTCCTCCGACGGCGCCTGCATTTTCATCATCACCATTCGCCGCAGCGCCACCGACCGCTCCAGCGAGCGAATGTTGGCACGCGCCAGATGTCCATAGGCCGGGATGTAGCGGTTGGTCAGCTCGTCGAGGAGGATTCCGACCTGGCTCGACATCACCATCGACAGGATCGAGGTGACCAGCATCAGGACGATCAATCCGAGGGCGATACCGACGATCTTGCGCCTGATCGACTGGTTGAAAATCGGCATAGAAGGACAAAAGCCAAAGGGACGGAGCGAGGGAACTCCATACACCGGATCTGGCTGCGGGAACACGCGCAATCTGGGCTTGTGACGCCCAGAACCAAGCCAAGCCGTCGCGCGGGCCCGGATCGTTAACAAAGGTTAACCGAACTGACCTTCGCTCCCGAGCCGAAGTTCCCTCGTCACATCCGTATTTTGCCGCATTGTTGCGACAGCGTGGGGAATGCGAAACGATGCCGTAGCATCGTTTTCGATGTCGTTGATTCTCAAGCCGCATGTCGTCGCGGACCTTGGTTTGTAGTGGTTCGCAGGGGGACCATGGGATGAACCAGTGCCTACGCTCGCTCGCGTGTCTCGTTGCCGTGGCCGCAATGGCCCTCCTTCCCACCGAGCTGGCGGCCAAAAGCAGCCACAAATCGTCCGCACCGAAAAAATCGCATGAGGCGAAAGCCGGCAAGCAACATCATGCGGTGGCCAAGTCCCGTCACGGCAGGCATGCCGAGGCCAAGCGCAAGTCGAAGAAGACCGGCGACGAGCCGTCAGAGAAGCCGGCCGCCCCGCCCCTCACCGGCGACCTCGCCGCGCTGAAGGATGCGATCGACCTCGCGCGCAAGGGCAAGACGGATGATGCGAGCGCGGCGCGCGACCGCATCACTGATCCCGCCGGACAGAAGCTCGCCGACTGGTTCATGCTGCGCCATTCCGAGAGCACCGCCAATTTCAAGCGTTATGCCGCCTTCCTTGCCGCCAATCCGGGTTGGCCGAGCAGCGCCCTGCTCCGCCGCCGCGCCGAGGCGCGGCTGTGGCAGGAGAAGGCCGACGCGGCCACCGTGCACAAATTCACCATGGACCGCCCGACCAGCGCCAAGGGCAAGTTCGCCCTCGCCCGCGTGCTGCTCACTGAAGGCGACGCCGACAGGGCTGCCCGCCTCGTGCGCGAGGCCTGGCGCACCGACGAATTGTCCGAGCGCAGCGAGGAGGATTCCTACGAGGCGTTCCGCGATCTGCTCAACTCCGAGGATCATCGCGCCCGCATGGACAAGCGGCTCGGCGCCAAGGACTATGCCGGTGCGCGGCGCGCGGCAAAACGGCTCGGCGAGGATGCGCTGGCGATCGTCAAGGCCTGCGCCGCCGTCACCGGCAAGGCCAGCAAGGCCAACGATTATCTCGAGGACGTACCGGCTGAAGCGCGCCGCGATCTCGGCTATGTGCTGTGCCGCGCCCAATGGCACCTCCAGAAGGACCGCATCGACGATGCCGCCGAGGTGATCCTGGCCGCCGCGCCCGACACCATGGCCGCGCAGGACACCGACGCCTGGTGGCGCGAGCGTCGCCTGCTCGCGCGCAAGCTGCTCGACCAGGGCAAGTTCAAAACGGCGTATGATGTGGTGCGCACGGCCGCGGTGCCCGAGAAGGAAGTCTACCGCGTCGACTATCATTTCATGTGCGGCTGGATCGCGCTGCGCTTCCTGAGCGATCCCCAGGCGGCCATGGTGCACTTCGCCGCCATCGACGCAGGCTCGGCCAATCCGATCGCGCTGTCGCGTGCCCATTACTGGCGCGGCCGTGCCGCCGAGGCGATGGGTGCGACGGCCGATGCGCGCATGAGCTACCGGGCGGCCGCGCGCTATCCGACCGCCTATTACGGCCAGCTTGCGCGCGCAAAGCTCGGCCTCGATCGCATCGAGCTGCGACCGCCCTCGCCCGTGCTGGCCGCGCTCGACACCCCGCCCGCAGACGAGCGCGTGCGCGCCGCCGACATGCTCTACGGCATCGGCGAGCGCGATACGGTGTTCTATTACGCCGAGGATTTCGCCAAGGAGAGCACCGACGTCGCGGCCCTCGAGGGCCTCGGCGAACTCGCCGGACAACGCCGCGACGCGCGCGTGATGCTGGAGGTCGGCAAGTCGGCGCTGGCGCGCGGACTCGCGCTCGACCATTACGCTTTTCCGACCATCGGCATCCCCGAGCACCAGCAGGTCGCGCCCGCGATCGAGACCAGCGTGATCTATTCGGTGGCGCGCACCGAAAGCTCGTTCGACCAGCGCGACAAGTCGCCGGCCAATGCGGTCGGGCTGATGCAGGTGACACCTGAAGCCGGCCGCGACACCGCCAAGCGCTTCGGCCTGACTTACGACTGGGACAAGATGGTCTCCGATCCCGTCTACAACACGCAAATGGGCGCGGCCGAGCTCAGCGCGCTGCTGTCGGAATATCGCGGCAACCAGATCATGACCTTTGCCGGCTACAATGCCGGCCGCGGCCGCGTGCGCGAATGGGTGCAGGCCCGCGGCGACCCCAGGGATCCCAAGGTCGATCCGGTCGACTGGGTCGAGCGCATCCCGCTGTCGGAGACGCGCAACTACGTCCAGCGCGTGATCGAGAACGTGCTGGTGTACCGCGCCAGGTTCGAGGGCAGCAGCATGGTCGCCGGCAAGTCCGACCAGCGCGTCACGACGCAGGAAGTGAGCGCGGCACCAACGGGATCGGCCGCAGCCCCCTCACCCTAGCCGCCACCGCCGGGGCTGGACGCGGCGCGGGCTGGACGCGGGACTGCGGCCGACTGTTCTGCGCGGCCGTCATCGAGTTAGCCGTCACCTCCTTCCATGGTCAGAAGGTCGTACTCGCGCAGATATGCCTCGGCCAATGAGCGCGACAGCGCGCCCATCTGAATCATCCAGGCCCAGCTCGAGATCGCCGTCAGCACCGCGATCGCCTCGAACGGGATGCGGGGCCACAGCATGTCCATGGCCGTCTGCTGACGGTAGCAACCGTAGTCGCAATACCGCTCTTGCTTGGACACATGCCGGACGTAACTCGCACCCAGCGGCCGCGCGCATGCGCTGCAGACGCCGCCGTGGCAGGGATGTTCCCGATTGACGAGCATGAATCTCAATGCCGTGTCCTCTCCTGCCGAATGCGTCCTGCCAGCCTGACGGCTCAAGATGCCGCGCGCGTACGTCCCTCGATCAACGGCGCGGCCTCGTGATGAAGCGCGTAGCAATCGTAGCCGCAGTAGCGCAGCAGCGTCCTGGCATCGCGCAGATAGCCACCATCGATCTCCTCGCAGCACCAAAGGCACGACGTCTTGCGGAACGGGGTTCTGCCGTTCACCAATATGAATCTCACGTGGCACCTCCCAACGCGAAACAGTAGACCAAGTCGACCAGAGAGGCGGACGGCGGTGGCGCGCAGATATGGTTGCGGCCGTCGGGATTGTCTCTGTTCCGCTCAACCTTCTGGGACGGGATCAGGATGTATTTGCCGTCTTCCCGGCGCCGCGCGTAGATTCTGCCGTCGACGTAGCGAATCTCGGTCGGGTAGCAATCGGCATTGTTGCAGCAGCTCAGAACCGGATTGTCCGGCATGTGCCAGCTCGAATAGAACTTCTCGTGCAGCAGTTGATCCTGAGCCGGATGGTGACGATGTGAACCATCCTGTCCGACTTCGTCGGCCTCCACGCCCGTCACCAGCGGAAGCGGCAGCGCGATCGCCAACAGGAGCTTGCAGGTACGGTTCAACGCAGCCTCCCGACGAGGAAATTGCCTGAGGTGGCAGACGCGGCGGCTGGTCCTCAGGCCGCCTGATATCGGAACAACCAGCGGCGGTCGCGCTCGCGGCGCGCCCTGAACCGGTCGAGACATTTCCTCGAGCAGAGCGGCGTCCGCCAGGAATAGTATCGGATCAGGCCAAACTTCGCCGCGCAGACAGCACAGCCTTTGGTCTCAGGACGGCGCTCGGAGTAGTCGGGGCTATCGCACATCATCCTCTCCTCTTGACCTCTTAGGGGTCCCGGCTTCCTTGTGCGCAAGCACGGGTCGCCACGGTCGTCACGGAAAATGCGGCTTCTCAATCGTGACCGCCAATTCATCCGGCAAATCAGGGGGCGGATGCAGAGCCTGGCTCGTTGGGGGCAACACCGCCGAGCCTTTCAGCAATTTGTGCTCCGCAATCGTCTCCTCTCGATTGGCTGCAAAACTAGGCCGACTGCAACGCATCGCTCAATTGTACGGAGGTAAATGCACGCTAGAACTAGGGTTGTGCGAGCTATACGTAGGTTTGGCCGTAGTTTTGCGGACCTCTGCCCGACTGCGCAACGACACGGCGCAACGCGCGCAAGCTGCACGGCAACCGGGAGTTTTGCCGAGAATCCGACTTTGGTCGGGGGCAATTGCCCCTGTTCTGGCAAAGTGCTCTACTCGCCTTGACGCTAGCGCGCCGGGACGCTTGCGATGATGCCTGGCCAGATCACGAAAATCGGGACTTCGGCCGCACAATTCCTGCTCGGCGGCCTTGCGGCGCTTCGATCATTCGGCAACGGCGAGAAGGACCGGTCCGCGGTCGCTGACGCCTCGCGGCAGAACACCGATCTGCGTGACGCCATGAAGCAATGGCGCGAGGTGTTCGAGCACAATCCGGTCATGTACTTCATGGTCGATCCGTCCGGAACGGTGCTCAACGTGAATACGTTTGGCGCCGCACAACTGGGCTACACGACGGCCGAGCTGATCGGCCAATCCGTGCTGAACGTCTTCTTCGAGGAAGACCACGACTTCGTTCGTCAATGCGTCGCTTTGTGCCTCACGACCGTGGACCAGTCGCATACCTGGGAGATTCGCAAGTTCCGGAAGGACGGGTCGGTGCTCTGGGTCCGCGAAAACGCCAAGGCGATGCTGCGCGGCGACGGCACGCCGATCCTGCTGGTCGCTTGCGAGAACATCACCCAGCGCAAGGAGACCGAGGATGCGCTGCGACAGAGCGAGGCCTATCTCGCCCAGGCCCAGGAATTGAGCCACACCGGCAGCTTCGGCTTGAACCTCGCCACCGGCGAGGCGGTCTGGTCGAGGGAGACCTTCCGCATCTTCCGATGCGATCCTGCGACGAAGCCGACCCTGAACTTCGCCTTTCAGCGCATCCATCCGGAAGATCGCGACATAGTCCGCAGCACCCTCGATCGGGCCTACCGGCTGGCGGAGGATTTCGATCACGAATACCGCCTGCTGATGCCCGACGGATCGATCAAATATCTCCATTCCGTGGCGCGCGCCGTGCGGCACCCATCCGGGCGCATCGAGTTCGTCGGAGCGGTGACCGATGTCACGATTGCGAAGGAAGCGGAACAGAGGCTGCGTCGCAGCGAAGCCTATCTGGCCGAAGCCCAACGCCTCAGCCAGACGAGCAGCTGGGCCTGGGACGTTCATCGTCAGGAGTTCGCCTACCGGTCGGCTGAACTGTACCGACTGTTCGGGTTTGAGCCGGACCAGACCGATCTCCTGGCCCGGGCTTTTCAGCAACGTATCCTGCCGGAGGACTTTCGGCGGATTGTCGAGGTGGAACGTGAAGCCGTCAGGCTAAAGCAGCCCTTCCAAATCGACTTCCGGATTGCGCGCCCCGACGGTTCGATCAGACGCGTCCACAGCGAGGGACATCCTGTGATCGGCCGCGACGGCGAGGTGATGGAAATCATCGGCACGCACGTGGACGTCACCGAGCAGTTCGCGGCGAAAGATGCGCTGCATAAGGCGTTCGACGAGCTCAAGACATCCGAACAGCGCTTCCGCGACTATGCCGAGACCGCATCGGATTGGTTCTGGGAGACCGGGCCGGACCACCGCATTACCAGGATATCGGAGCATGCCGAAACCTCCAGCGCGGCGCCGAAGGGCCTGATCGGCCTGACCCGCTGGGACATTCCGCCCGACGCCGAGTTCGAGCCGGAGAAATGGGAGCAGCATCGCGTGGCGCTCGATGCCCACGTTGCGTTCCGCGATCTGATCTACCGCAGCAGGGATGGTAACGGATCTCCAATCTACGTGCGAACCAGCGGCAAGCCGTTCCATGATGCGACAGGCAATTTTCTCGGCTATCGCGGCGTCAGCAGCGACGTCACGGCGGCGATCCGCGTCGAGCAGGCGGAAGAGGCGCTGCGCAAGGCGCAAGGCGAGCTCGCCCACGTCACCCGCGTCACGACGCTCGGCGAACTGACCACCTCGATCGCCCACGAAATCACACAGCCCCTTGCCGCGGTGATCTCCAATGCGGACGCTTGCATCGCTTGGCTTGACCGCGACCCCGCCGACCTGAAGGCCGCGCGCCGTTCCGCAGAATGGATTGTCGAGGACGCCAATCGGGCAAGCGAGGTGATCCGCCGGATCAGGGCGCTTGCGAAAAAGACCGAGATCGAAATGGCTCCACTCGACATCAACCAGGTCGTCAGGGAGGCAGTGGCGCTGGTTCGGCGCGAGCTGGCGATCCATGCGGTGTCGGTGCGAATGGAGTTGGCGTCCGACCTGCCCAGGATTTGCGGCGACCGGATCCAGCTTCAGCAGGTGCTGATCAACCTGGTGGTGAACGGCATCGATGCCATGCATGCCAATGTCGACCGCCCGCGCGAGCTGGCGATCCGCTCGAGCCGGACGGACGACGACCGCCTGCTCCTCACCGTGACAGACAGCGGTGTCGGCCTTGGCAAAGACGTCAAGGAACGCATCTTCACTCCCTTCTTCACGACCAAATCGGGCGGTCTGGGAATGGGACTCTCGATCTGCCGATCGATCATCGAGGCTCATGCGGGCCGGCTTTCGGCCATTCAAAATGAAGGGAGTGGTGCAACATTCCAGATCGCCCTGCCCTTGCCAAACAAGGACACGTCGTGACTGATCATGCCAAGCAGGCCCAGGCGAGCGCCGGTGATCCGATCGTCCTGATCGTCGATGATGATCCGTCGATGCGCCGTGCGCTCACCAATCTCTTTCAATCGGTCGGCCTCAAGGTCGAAGCCTTCAGTTCGGCGGCGGAAATCATGGAGGCGAAACCGCCTGCAGTCCCCAGTTGCCTCGTGCTCGACATCCGCCTGCCCGGCTTGAGTGGCCTCGACCTCCAGGCGGACCTCGCCAAAGCCAATATTCACACGCCCATTATCTTCATCACCGGTCACGGCGATATTCCCATGACCGTAAGAGCCATGAAAAGCGGTGCCGTCGATTTTCTGACCAAGCCGGTGCGCGACCAGGACATGCTGGATGCGGTGCAGGCGGCGATCGAACGCGATCGCAAGCGGCGCGATGCCGAGCAGTCGATCTCAGGCGTGAGATCCCGTTACGAGGGGCTGACGGCGCGCGAGCGCGACGTCCTCGCCCTGGTTGCGTCCGGCCTGATGAACAAGCAGGTCGCCGCCGAGCTTGGATTGGCCGAAATCACCGTGAAGATCTATCGCGGCCAGATCATGCGGAAAATGGCGGCGAAGTCGTTGGCCGACCTCGTCAGAATGACCGACGCGCTCGGAATCCCGCGCAACAGGGGTCATCTGCAAACCTAAGTATGCTTTCCAATCTCGCTCCGGTGGCCCACCTTGCCTCGAGCGGCTGAATCGTGGCCGGCGGCTCCCCGTGCAGGAGCGATTATATTGTCAGCGTCTTCGATCGTTTCCGTCATTGATGATGATGCCTCCGTTCGCCTTGCGACGAACAACCTGCTGACGTCGCGCGGGTACACGGTCTACACCTTTGGTTCGGCTCACGAATTTCTCCAATCCGCCGAACTGGAGACGACCTGCTGCGTGATCACGGACGTGCAGATGGCGGTCATGAGCGGCGTCGAGCTGCTGACGCATATGCGCGGCCTCGGGCGCATCACGCCCTTCATTTTCATGACGGCTTTTCCGGACGAGGCCGTACGCGAGCGGGCACTGAGGGCCGGCGCGATCTGCTTTCTCGCCAAGCCGTTTTCAACGCCGGCCCTGATCCAGTGCCTGGAGACCGCACTGTCGGACCCCGGCGACGCCACGATGTGAAGCGACGGCGCCCCGTCCCGCCGGGTCCCCAGACCAGGACACGCCTGCGGCCATGCGTCGTGCTCAATCCACCTTGATGTTGGCCGCCTTGATCATTGGCCACCATTTGGCGATCTCGGCCTTCTGACGGGTGCCGAGCGCTTCGGGCGTGAGCTGGTCCTTGGGCGTCATCTCCAGCCCCTGGCTTTCGAGCTGCTTCTTCACCGCCGGATCGTTCAGCGCCTCCACCGCCGCAGCATTGAGTTTGGCAACGATCTCCTTTGGCGTGCCCTTCGGCACCCACATGCCCGACCACAGCGTCATGTTGAAACCCTTCAAGCCCGCCTCCTCCGCGGTCGGAATCTCAGGCGCCGAGGACAGGCGCTTGCTGTCGGTGATGGCGTAGGCGCGGATGGTGCCGGCGCGGACCTGCGCGATGGAGTTGGAGGTCTGGTCGATGATGACGTCGATCTGGCCGGCGATGAGATCGTTCAGCGCGGGCGCGGTGCCGCGATACGGCACGTATTGCAGCTTGATGCCGGAGACGCTCTCGAAATAGACGCCGGCGATGTGGCTGCCGGAGCCGGCGCCGGCGGTGCCCGCTGTCGGCGGCGACGGCCGGGACTTCAGCCATTCGATCAGCTCTTTCAACGAGGTCGCGGGCACCGCGTTCTTGCTGACGACGATCATCGGATTGCTCGGCAGCAGCACCACCGGCTCGAGGTCGGCAACGAGGTCGTATTTGAGCTTGTAGACGGCCCCGTTGGCGACGTGAGTGCCGAGATGGCCGAAGGAGATCGTGTAGCCGTCCGGCGGCGATTGCACGGCGCGGCCGACGCCGATCGACCCGCCCGCACCGGTGACGTTCTCGACCACGAGGGGCTGGCCGAGCGCAGTGCGCATCCGCTCGGCGAGCACACGCGCCATCGCATCCGACGGGCCGCCGGCCGAGAAGGGCACGATGATGGTGATGGGACGGGAGGGATAGTCATCGGCGCGCGCGGCGCCGGTCACAGCGAGAATAGCAAACAGCGCAGCCCAGACGGCTTTCGTCATTGTTTTCTCCCCAGCGATGTCGTTCTTGTTTTTGTCTCTTCCCGCGTACGGGAAGAGGGATCGTTCGTGAAGAGACGAAATGACGCGCTAGAACTGCGTGTAGTCGATCGGCTTGTGACGGTCGAGCGTGCGGGTGACCGGCGGCAGCGGATATTTCAGGCCGGTCGCGCAGTTGAACAGCATGACGCGGTCACCCTTCGAGACGCGGCCGTCGGCGAGGCTGTCCTTGTAGGCGGCGTAGGTGGCGGCGCCCTCGGGGCACAGCAGCAGCCCCTCCTCGCGCGCGACCTCGTTCAGCGCCGACGAGATCTTGTCGTCGTCGACCGCGATGGCAAAGCCCTTGCTCTCGCGCACCGCGCGCAAGATGAGGAAGTCGCCGATCGCCTGCGGCACGCGGATGCCCGAGGCGATGGTGTGGGCGTCCTCCCAGCGAGTCGCATGCTCGGTGCCGGCGTCATAGGCCCGCACCATCGGCGCGCAGCCGGAGGCCTGTACCGCGACCATGCGCGGGCGCTTCGAACCGATGAAGCCGATCTTCTCGAGCTCGTCGAAGGCCTTCCACATGCCGATCAGGCCTGTACCGCCGCCGGTCGGATAGAAGATCACATCGGGCACGTCCCAGCCGAGCTGCTCGGCGAGCTCGAGGCCCATCGTCTTCTTGCCTTCGATGCGGTACGGCTCCTTCAGCGTCGAGGTGTCGAACCAGCCGACTTTGGCCTTGCCCTCGCCGACGATCTTGCCGCAATCGTCGATATAGCCGTTGACGCGGTAGACGGTCGCGCCCTGCAGCTCGATCTCGCTGACGTTCACCTCCGGCGTATCGGCCGGGCAGAAGATCGTGGTCTTGATGCCGCAGGAGGTGGCGTAGGCCGCCAGCGCAGCGCCCGCGTTGCCGTTGGTCGGCATGGCCATGTGCTTGATGCCGAGCGCCTTGCCCATCGACACCGCCATCACGAGGCCGCGCGCCTTGAACGAGCCGGTCGGCAAACGGCCCTCGTCCTTGACGATGATCTCGCCGCCGCCGAGCTTCTTGCCGAGCTTCGGCAGCCGGATCAGCGGCGTGGTGACCTCGCCGAGCGAGACGATGTCCTTGCATTTGCGCACCGGCAGCAGCTCGCGGTAGCGCCACATGTCGCCGGGCCGCTGCGCAAGTGCGTCTTTGGTCAGCGCCTTCTTCACGCCGGCGAGGTCGTAGCGCACCAAGAGCGGCTTGCCCGCCTTGGAGAGGTTGTGGACCTGGTCGGCGGCGTAATGGTCGCCCTCCATCGCGCATTCGAGATGGGTGACGAAGGTCGGGCGTTCGATGGTGAGGTTGTCGTTGTCGTGCATGGGTTCTTCTTCCCTTTTCTTGTTCTCGTATTTCGCTATCAGACCCGTCACCCTGAGGTGCGCTTCATGCGGCGCATCGCGCCGGATGAAGAGCCTTGAAGGGCGACGAGCCCGGGTGCTGCATCTCGGCCGTTCATCCTTCGAGGCTCACTCGGCGGCGCGGTGCGCCGCCGAACTCGCACCTCAGGATGACGGAACTGATGGCAGCGCGCTGTGCCGCAGCCCTCGTTCCATCAAATATTCAACACCCTTCCATACGCATCCAGCACGGCTTCCTTCATCATCTCCGACAGGGTCGGATGCGGGAACACGGTGTGCATCAGCTCTTCTTCCGTCGTCTCCAGGTTCATGGCGACGACGTAGCCCTGGATCAGCTCGGTGACTTCAGCGCCGACCATGTGGGCGCCGAGCAGCTGGCCGGTCTTCTTGTCGAAGATCACCTTGACGAGGCCCTGGTCTTCTCCGAGCGCGATCGCCTTGCCGTTGCCGACGAAGGGGAAGCGGCCGACGCGGATCTCGCGGCCGCTCTCCTTGGCCTTGGCTTCGGTGAGGCCGACGGAGGCGACCTGCGGATTGCAATAGGTGCAGCCCGGGATCAGGTTCTTGTCCATGGGATGCGGATGCAGGCCCTTGATGGCCTCGACGCAGATCACGCCCTCATGCTCGGCCTTGTGGGCGAGCATTGGGGGCCCCGCGACGTCGCCGATGGCGTAGATGCCGGGGACGTTGGTCTTGCCGTAGCCGTCGACCACGATGATGCCGCGGTCGGTCTTCACGCCGGCTTTTTCCAGGCCGAGATTCTCGATATTGCCGACGACGCCGACGGCCGAGATCACGCGCTCGAACTCGGTGGTCACAGGCTTGCCCTTGCCGTCGTCGATGGTGGCGACGACGCTGTCGGCCTTCTTCTCGAGCTTGGTCACCTTGGTCGAGGACATGATCTTGAGGCCCTGCTTCTCCAGGCGCTTGCGCGCGAGGCCCGCGATCTCGGCGTCTTCGACGGGCAGGATCTGCGGCAGCACCTCGACCACCGTCACGTCCGAGCCCATGGTGTGGAAGAACGAGGCGAACTCGATGCCGATCGCACCGGAGCCGACCACCAGCAGCGACTTCGGCATCCGCTCCGGAACCATGGCCTCGAAGTAGGTCCAGACCAGCTTCTTGTCGGGCTCGAGCCCCGGCAGCACGCGCGGCCGCGCGCCGGTCGCGATGATGATGTGCTTGGCCTGATAGGTCCCCTCGCCCAGCGCGCCCTTCGGGCCCTCGACGTCGGACTTCTTCACGGTGACCTTGCCGGGTGCGTCGATCGATGCCGCGCCCCAGATCACGCTCACCTTGTTCTTCTTCATCAGGAAGCCGACGCCGTCGTTCAGCCGCTTGGAGACGCCGCGCGAGCGCTGCACCACGGCCTTCGGGTCGAACGAGACCTTCTCCGCCGACAGGCCGTAGTCCTTGGCGTGCTGCATGTAGTGATAGATCTCGGCCGAGCGCAGCAGCGCCTTGGTCGGAATGCAGCCCCAGTTCAGGCAGATGCCGCCGAGATACGACTTCTCGACGATCGCGACCTTGAAGCCGAGCTGGGCGGCCCGGATGGCGGTGACATAGCCGCCGGGACCGGAGCCGATGATGATGACGTCGAAGGATGTATCGGCCATGGCGGCTCCCGTTCAACTCAAGAGGCGCCGCGGGCGCGGCGCTTGACCAGAAAAGACCTCACCAGCCATTCGAGCATCACCGCCAGGACCATGACGGCCAGAGCGATGAGCACGACGGGCTGGGCGATGTTCCGTGCCAGTTGCTCACTGGCAAAGAACGCAGAGTGCAGAAAATCGAGCCCGATCGGGTTGAGCGCGACCGCGGCTCCGAGCAGCAGCGATATCCATGGCCAGCGGGTACGGACATGCAAAATTGCGCCCTCTGCCGCCGCGTCAGACCATCATCATGACGGGGTTTTCGATCAGCTGCTTGAAGGCGCCGATCAGTTCGGCCCCGAGCGCACCGTCGATGGCACGGTGGTCGCAGGACAAGGTCACGCTCATCATGTGCGCGATCTCGATCTTGCCGCCGCGCACGACGGGCCGCTCCTCGCTGGTGCCGACCGCGAGGATGGTCGCATGCGGCGGGTTGATCACGGCGGTGAAGTGGCTGATGCCGTACATGCCGAGGTTGGAGACCGCCGTGGTGCCGCCCTGGTATTCCTCGGGCTTCAATTTGCGGGAACGTGCGCGGGCGGCAAAATCCTTCATCTCGTTGGAGATGGTCGAGAGCGTCTTGGTCTCGGCCTTGCGGATGATCGGCGTGATCAGGCCGCCGGGCATCGCCACGGCGACGCCGACGTCGGAATGGTGGTGCTTGACCATGCCGCTTTCGGTCCAGCTGACGTTGCAGTTCGGAATCTTCTGCAGCGCCACCGCCATCGCCTTGATGACGAAATCGTTGACCGAGATCTTGTAGAGCGGCTTCTTCTCCTTGTCCTTCGGCGCGGCAGCGTTGATCTCCTCGCGCGCAGCGAGCAGCTTGCCGATGTCGCAGTCGATGGTCAGGTAGAAGTGCGGGACGTTCTGGATCGACGCGGTCAGGCGCTGCGCAATGGTGCGGCGCATGCCGTCATGCGGGACGATGTCGTAGGAGCCGGGCTCGAACAGCGACAGGATCTGCTTGTCCGACATGGTGGGCGCGATCGAGGGCGCACCGGACGGTGCCGCGGCAGGCGCCTTGAGGCCCTTGCCCGACTTGGCCTGCTCGACGTCGCGCGCGACCACACGGCCGTGCGGGCCGGTGCCTGTTACCATCGACACGTCGATGCCGGCGTCCTTGGCGAGACGCCGCGCCAGCGGCGAGGAGAACACGCGACCACCTTGGCCGTTGCTCTGCGCGGCCGGAGTTGGGGCCTGCGGCGCAGGTGCAGCAGCCGGCGGCGGCGGCGCGGCTTTGGGAGCGGCAGGCGCAGCTGCGGGAGCAGGCGCGGCAGCAGGAGCCTCGGCAGCTTTCGGAGGTGCGGCCGAAGCGCTGGGCTTGGCGGCACCCGCCGCCTTCACGTCCTCGCCTTCGCCGGCGAGCACCGCGATCACGTCGTTGACCGGGACGTCCTGGGTGCCCTCAGGCACCAGGATCTTGGCGATCGTGCCCTCGTCGATGGCCTCGACCTCCATCGTCGCCTTGTCGGTTTCGATCTCGGCGATGACATCGCCGGATTTGACCTTGTCGCCTTCCTTCTTCAGCCACTTGGCGAGGTTGCCCTTCTCCATCGTCGGCGAGAGAGCGGGCATCAGGATGTTGATGGGCATGCTGACCTCAAGAAGAACTTTGCAAAAATCCGTCTCCGACAGCGGAGACGAACAGACCAGGTTTAGTTGCCGATGTCGCCCTGCCACAGGCGCTCATTGGCAGGGATGGAACGCCAATTCTTCATCATGGTGATCGAGCGGTCGTCGGCAAGATCGATCCAGGGGATGCCGAACTTGTCGAGAATGTCCTTGGATCCCTCGAAGGTGACGGACTCTCCGATCACCACGAGCTTGACCTTGAACAGCCCCAGCGCGCCGGCGCACATCGAACATGGCGAGAGCGTGGTGTACATGACGGTATCGTGAAACGAGATCGCGCCGGCTTCGCGCAGGCAGGTCATCTCGCCATGCAGGATCGGATTGTTCTCCTGCACGCGGTTGTTGTGGCCGCGGGCGATGATTTTGTTGTCGCGCGTCAGCACGGCGCCGATCGGCAGGCCGCCCTGCGCGATCGAGGCCTCCGCCTCGCGGATCGCCTCCAGCATGAAATCGAAATGATGAGCTTCGATCGCCACGGTCAGTGTCCCTTGCCGCGCGGCGTCGTGGTGCCGGTGTCCGTGGGACGCTCGATCTCGGCCTGGAACATCTCCAGGATCCGGTTCAGCGCGTCCTCTTCGGTATATTCGCTCTCGCGCGCATAGGCGCGCGCGGCGTGGCGGGCGAGATCGACGAGCAGCAAGCCCCACATGTCGGGCTCCTCGAAGGCGCGTTGGAACGCCATCGACAGCCCGCCGTCCAGCACGAATACGCGCAGGATCTCGACCGCGTCGTCGCGGGTCATGACGTCGGGCGGAAGTGGCTGCTCCTTCGGGCCCGCCATGATCTACCTGTAGCAGACGGCTTTGGCGGCCTCGACGACTTCTGCCGCCGACGGCAGCGCGAGCTTCTCCAGGTTCGCGGCATAGGGCATCGGCACGTCCTTGCCGGAGACGCGCGTCACAGGCGCGTCCAGATAATCGAAGGCATTCTCCATGATGCGCGCGGCAATCTCGGCGCCGACGCCGCTCTGGGCCCAGCCCTCTTCCACCGTGACGGCGCGCCCCGTCTTCTTGACGGAGTTGATGATGGTCTCGGTGTCCATCGGCCGCAGCGTGCGCAGATCGATCACCTCGGCCTCGATGCCCTCCTTGGCAAGCTCATCGGCCGCTTTCAGCGCATAGGTCATGCCGTTCGACCAGGAGATGATCGAGACATGGCTGCCGGAACGCACGATGCGGGCCTTGCCGATCGGGATCACGAAGTCGTCGAGCTTCGGCACCTCACCGGTGTGGCCGTAGAGCACCTCGTTCTCGAGGAAGATCACCGGATTGGGATCGCGAATCGCGGCCTTCAGAAGCCCCTTGTAGTCGGCGGCCGAGAACGGCGCGACGACCTTCAGGCCGGGGACGTTCGAGTACCAGGCCGAATAATCCTGGCTGTGCTGGGCGGCGACGCGCGCAGCCGCGCCGTTCGGTCCGCGGAACACGATCGAGCAGCCCATCTGCCCGCCGGACATATAGAGCGTCTTGGCCGCGGAGTTGATGATCTGGTCGATCGCCTGCATGGCGAAGTTGAAGGTCATGAACTCGACGATGGGCTTGAGGCCCGTCATCGCGGCACCGACGCCGACACCGGCAAAGCCGTGCTCGGTGATCGGGGTGTCGATGACGCGCTTGGCGCCGAACTCCTGGAGCAGGCCCTGCGTCACCTTGTAGGCGCCCTGATATTCGGCGACCTCTTCGCCCATCACGAAGACGTCGGCGTCGCGGCGCATCTCTTCGGCCATGGCATCGCGCAAGGCTTCGCGGATGGTCTGCGTGATCATCTCGGTGCCGGCGGGCACTTCCGGATCGGGCTCGGCGACGGCCTGCGGCGCCGGCGCCGCCTTGGGCGCGGCCGCCTCAGCCTTTGCGGCGGCAGGCGGCGCGGATTCGGCAGCCTTCTGCGCGGGTGCCGGCGTCTTGGCCAAATCAGCCGCGCTTTCGCCGTCGGCAAGGATGGTCGCGATCGGCGTGTTCACCGCGACGTCGGCGGTGCCCTCGGGGATCAGGATCTTGCCGAGCGTCCCCTCGTCGGTCGCTTCGACCTCCATGGTCGCCTTATCGGTCTCGATCTCGGCGATGACATCGCCGGACTTGATCGTCTCGCCCTCTTTCTTCAGCCATTTGGCGAGGTTGCCCTTCTCCATCGTGGGCGACAACGCGGGCATCAGCACTTGAATTGGCATAGCGACTCCAAAAGAAAGCTTGCGCGCGTTCAGCGGTAAACGTCGGTCCAGAGCTCGGCGGCATCCGGCTCGGGATCATGTTGGGCGAAATCGGCGGACGCGTTGACGATGTCGCGCACCTCGGCGTCGATCGCCTTGAGATCGGCCTCGCTGACCTTGGCAGCCAAGAGGCGGTTGCGCACCTGCTCGATCGGGTCCTGGTCGTGGCGGACCTTCTCGACCTCCTCGCGCGTGCGATATTTTGCAGGGTCGGACATCGAGTGGCCGCGATAGCGGTAGGTCTGCATCTCCAGGATGAAGGGACCCTTGCCGGCGCGGCACCAGGCGGCGGCTTCGTCGCCGGCGGCCTTGACGGCGCGGACGTCCATGCCGTCGACCTGCTTGCCGGGGATGTTGAAGGACGCACCGCGCTTGGAGAAATCCTGCTGTGCCGAGGCGCGCGAGACCGAGGTGCCCATGGCGTAGCGGTTGTTCTCGATGACGAAGATCACCGGCAGCTTCCAGAGCTCCGCCATGTTGAAGCTCTCATAGACCTGGCCCTGGTTGGCCGCGCCGTCGCCGAAATAGGTGACGCTGACATTGTCGTTGCCGCGATAGTGGTTGGCGAAGGCCAGACCCGTGCCGAGCGAGACCTGGGCGCCGACGATGCCGTGGCCGCCGTAAAAGTGCTTCTCCTTGCTGAACATGTGCATGGAGCCGCCCTTGCCCTTGGAATAGCCGCCGCGGCGACCGGTGAGCTCGGCCATGACGCCGTTGGCATCCATGCCGGTGGCAAGCATGTGGCCGTGATCGCGATAGCCGGTAATGACCTGATCGCCCTGCTTCAGGGCCATCTGCATGCCGACCACCACGGCCTCCTGGCCGATATAGAGGTGACAGAAGCCGCCGATCGCGCCCATGCCATAGAGCTGGCCGGCCTTTTCCTCGAACCGCCGGATCAGGAGCATGTCGCGGAGCGCCTTGAGCTCCTGCTCCCTCGTGAATTCCGGGGGCGAACCGCCGTCGGTCTTGTCCTGTGGAGTGCTTGCGGCGGCTTTCTTGGGTGCGGCCATGGGAATTCCGGGTCAGAGAAAACTTTCGTCCTCTCTAACCCAACTCAAACGCCCTTGGAAAGCACCGCAGCGGCATGGCACGACTTTCATTATGCCGCAGTGCAACGTGGCCGAAATATTGGAAAATCTTTGGCGCTGATCGGGCAACAAATCTATGCGCGTCACGTGCACGTGCAGATTCGTGGCCGGATCAAGAACTATGGACCATGCCGATCCGGGCCTTCGGAGCGGACGGCGCCAAGATGGCGCCGCCCTCTCCGCACCTCGATCAGAAGAAGCCGAGCTTCTTCGGGCTGTAGCTGACCAGGAGATTCTTGGTCTGCTGATAATGATCGAGCATCATCTTGTGGGTCTCGCGACCGACGCCCGACTGCTTGTAGCCGCCGAACGCCGCATGGGCGGGATAGGCGTGGTAGCAGTTGGTCCAGACCCGGCCGGCCTGGATGGCCCGGCCGAAGCGGTAGCAGCGATTGGCATCGCGGCTCCAGACGCCGGCCCCGAGGCCGTAGAGGGTGTCGTTGGCGATCTCGAGCGCCTCCTCGTCGTTCCTGAAGGTCGTGACCGAGACCACGGGGCCAAAGATCTCCTCCTGGAAGATTCGCATCTTGTTGTGGCCCTCGAACACGGTCGGCTTGACGTAGAAGCCGCCGGCGAGATCGCCGCCGAGCTCGGCACGTCCGCCGCCGGCCAGCACCTTGGCCCCCTCCCGCTTGCCAATGTCGATGTAGGACAGGATTTTTGCGAGCTGCTCGCCGGATGCCTGGGCGCCGATCATGGTGGCGGCATCGCGCGGGTCGCCCTGCTTGATCGCCGCGACGCGCTTCAGAGCCCGCTCTATGAAGCGGTCATAGATGTCGGCATGGACCAGCGCGCGGCTCGGACAGGTGCAGACCTCGCCCTGGTTCAGCGCGAACATGACGAAGCCTTCGATCGCCTTGTCGAAGTAATCGTCGTCCTCGGCGGTGACGTCGTTGAAGAAGATGTTCGGCGACTTGCCACCGAGCTCCAGCGTGACCGGAATGAGGTTCTGGCTGGCGTACTGCATGATCAGCCGGCCCGTCGAGGTCTCGCCGGTGAAAGCGATCTTCGCGATCCGTGGGCTGGAGGCCAGCGGCTTGCCGGCTTCCAGACCAAAGCCGTTGACGATGTTGAGGACGCCGGGCGGCAGCAGGTCGCCGATGATTTCGGCCCAGACCATGATCGAGGCCGGGGTCTGCTCGGCAGGCTTCAGCACGACGCAATTGCCGGCGGCGAGAGCGGGGGCGAGCTTCCAACAGGCCATCAGCAGCGGGAAGTTCCAGGGGATGATCTGGCCAACCACACCGAGCGGCTCGTGGAAATGATAGGCGATGGTGTCGTGGTCGATCTCGCCGATCGAGCCCTCCTGGGCCCGCACCACGCCGGCGAAGTAACGGAAGTGATCAATGGCGAGCGGGATGTCGGCGGCGCGGGTCTCGCGGATCGGCTTGCCGTTGTCCCAGGTCTCGGCGATGGCGAGACGCTCGAGATTTTCTTCCATGCGGTCGGCGATCCGGTTCAGGACCGCGGCGCGCTCGGCGACGCTGGTACGGCCCCAGGCACCCTTGGCGGCATGCGCCGCGTCGAGGGCCAGCTCGACGTCCTGCGCGTCCGAGCGCGCGATCTTGCAGACGATCTGGCCGTTCACCGGCGAGGCGTTGTCGAAATATTTGCCGGAGATCGGCGCGACGAATTTGCCGCCGATGAAATTGTCATAGCGTTCGGCGAAGGGAACTTTGGTGACGCTGAGGAATTCCACCTTGTTCATTGATCACTCCCGATGTTTGCTGTTTGCGCAATTCGTCGCGTGGTCGCGACTTGCGCAGACGATGTCGCGGGAGGTGTTTTCTGTCAGCCCCGATGGGAGCGATGGCGGCGCCGACCTGTCGCAGTTCTGCGACATTCGTGGGTGAGGCCGGTGCAAGACGAAGCGCTCGCGGCCTCTACATCGTCATTGCGAGCGCAGCGAAGCAATCCAGAGTCCCTCCGCGGAAAGATCCTGGATTGCTTCGCTGCGCTCGCAATGACGACTGAGGAAACTGCGGCTCAGTGGTTCAGTTCGAACCGCTTGAGCTTTCTGTGCAGCGTGGCGCGGCTGACGCCGAGGGCCTTGGCGGCCGCCGAGACATTGCCGCCGGCGCGGAGCAGCGCGCGCTGCACCACCGCGCGCTGGCCGCCGGCAAGATGATCGCGCGCGGGTTCGCCGCCGAGCAGATCGGCTGCGGGCACCGGCTGCAATGCCCGGCCCGGGGCAATTCCCAGCGCCGCCCGGGCGGAGCGGGTTGCGCCGATCACGAGATCGTCCGCATCGACCGCAATGAGGCCGCCGCATTGACCGTCCGCAGCTTGCGTCAAGACGATGCGGGCATGGCTGAAGGCCCTGCGGAACAGATCGGCTTCGATACGCCTGGCCGCCTCGCCCGTCGCAAGCGCGATCAGGCTGGAAAACGCGTCGGTGCGGTCGGCGCGGCAGGAGGAGACGTCGAGCACGCCCGCGAGCGCCGCTTCATGGTCGTAGATCGGAACGGCGGTGCAACTCAGAAGCGTGTTGCGGGTGAAGAAATGTTGGTCGCGGTCGATCGTCAGCGGACGCTGCTCGACGAGGCAGGTGCCGATGCCGTTGGTGCCCTCGTGCTCCTCGCTCCAGAGCGCACCGGTCCAAAGGCCCCAGGATTGAAACGTCGCATCGTCCGCCGCCGTGCCGCGACGATCGACCGGCACGCCCTCGCCGTCGGCGAGCAGCACGCAGCAGCCGCTCGCGCCGACGGCCTGATAGAGCCGGTCCATCGCGCCTTGCGCCGCGGCCAGGAGCGGCGCGATGCGCTCGCGCGCCTCGTGCAGCTCGGCTTCGGTCAGCCGCATCGGCGAGGTGCGGCCGCCGGGATCGAGGTGATGCAATCTGGACGAACGGCGCCACGAGGCCACAAGCGCGGATCGTGCCGCCTGGCCTGACGCGATGGCGGCCTCGACGCGAGCCGCGTGATGCCGGGGCATTGACCCATTCATCACTATTTCCTCCGGATGACAGACTAGATCGTGCCGGCGCCACCCGTTTGATCTGCGTCAACTTCGGAAGAGCGCCACAGAAGCCATGACCCCGCTGCGGCACTGCCGTCAAGGCGGCCGCGCGGTTCCGGACTTACGACCTTCGCAGGAGGAAAGGCACTGTGGTCGGATTTTGGCGGCGGCTTTCGCTGTCGGTTTCGAAAGCTGCGGAAAGCGCTAGTGCGCCGGGATCATCCGAACGAGATCGCGCGGATTGACGTAGTCGAGCTGGAAGCGCGCCCGCTCGTCCAGCATGTCGGGGTCGATCCGCTCGGACCGCAGCAGCGACACCCGCTGCTCGCTCCTGGCGCGCTCACGCTTGAGCTGGGCCAGTTCGCTGGTCAGCGCGATGATCTCCTGGTCGAGTTCCTGGCGGGCATTGAGGCCGTATTTGCCGGTATAGGCGTTGACGCCGAAATAGCCGACGATGGCGGCCGCCATCGCGTAGAGGGCAAGACCGGTCAGGATCGATTTCAGGCGCGCGCGGGAGACCATCTTGGGAAGATGAGACAGGTTGGTTAAGGGAGTGCTAATCCGGAGCCAGCCGTCATTCCGGGGCGATGCGCTGCATCGAACCCGGAATCTCGAGATTCCGGGTTCGGCTCTTCGAGCCGCCCCGGAATGACACCCCCTCAGCCCTGATGTTTCGCAACGTGCGTGGCGAAGGCGCCGATGTACTGCTGCAGCACCGTTTTCAGGGAATCTTTGGTCAAATTACCCTCCGCGTCGAAGGCATCGCCGACCGCGTTCAGATAGATCTCCGGCTGCTGCATGATCGGGCCCGCAATGCCCGGCAGGATGTTCTGGAGCGTCTTTGCGGCGCTGACGCCGCCGAGCGGACCAGGCGAGTTCGAAACGATGCCGACCGGCTTGCCGTTGAACGAGCTCTTGCCGTAGGGCCGCGAGGCAACGTCGATGGCATTCTTCAGCACGCCCGGGATTGCGCGATTGTATTCGGGCGTGACGAAGATGACGCCGTCCGACTTCTGGAGCCTGTCGCGGAAGGCCAGCCAGTCCGCGGGCGGCGCGCCCTCGAGGTCCTGGTTGAAGAACGAGATGCCGGCCGGCGTGACGACCTCGAGCTTGAGCGTATCAGGCGCAAGCTTGGCCAGTGCATTGGCGATCTTCAACGAAAAGCTGTCCTTGCGCAGGCTGCCGGCGATCGTGACGATGTTGTAGGCCATGAGGTGTCCTTGAGGGCTTGAGCTGGAGTGCCGGGCGGCACTTAAGCGATCCGGATCATTTAATGCAAGTGCATGAACCGGCCCGATTTGGAAACGCTGTGTTTCGCGAAAGCAGATGGTTCTCGCCAGTAGCCCGGATGGAGCGTAGCGCAATTCGGGACCGGCGCAGCTTGGGGCAAGACCCCGGATTACGCTGCGCTCCATCCGGGCTACGATCTCAACGCAATCAGGCCGCCCAAAGGCGGCCTGACGTTTCACACAATCGAACCAACTCAGATCGTCGGATTCCACGCCGACGGGACCAGTCGGTATTTGGCGCCGTCCTTTACGACATGACCGACCGACGGGAACGTGAAGTGGAAGCCGACCACGGTCGCTTTCTCCGCCGCCGCCATGTCGTAGAACTTGTGGCGCGTCGCCTGCGCCATCCCTGCATCCATGTCGAAAATCACGTGCCAGTCGGGATTGCGCAGGAAGAATTCCGGGATGTTAGTGACGTCGGATTGGATCAGCACCTTGGCATCGCCCGATGCGACCGCGAACGAGGTGTGGCCCGGCGTGTGACCCGGAGTTGCGATCGAGGTGATGCCCGGCGCGACCTCCTTGCCCCACTCGTACTTCGTCACCTTGGACTCGAGGCCAGCGAAGATCTTCTTCACGTTGGCGAAATTGTTCTTCAGCGCCTGATTGGACTCGGCCTTGGCAGCGTTCTCCTCACTGGCCCAGAACTCCCACTCCTTGCCGGGCACCATGATCTCCGCATTCGGAAAGGCCAACGCGCCGTCGGCCAGGCGAATGCCGTTGATGTGGTCGCCATGCATATGCGACAGCAGCACAACGTCGACGTTCTTGGGGTCGACGCCAGCAGCCTGGAGGTTCTGCAATGTGCGGCCGACAGCGCCTTTGCTCGCCTCGAGATTGGCAATGCCGTTTCCCGTGTCGATCAGGACGAGCTTCGAGCCGGTATTGATGAGCTGCGGGTTGAACGGAATCGTGACCATGCCCTTCGGCATGTAAGCCGCCTCACCCGCCGCCAGCGCCTCGTCCTTCGGTATGTTGGCGACGAACTTATCCGGCATCGGGAAGGTGCGCGCACCGTCATTGATCGAGGTGCACTCGTAGCTGCCGACCTTGTAGCGATAGAAGCCCGGCGCTTGCGTGCCGGTCGGCGGCACTGAGGCATTGGCCGCGGTCGGCCCGAAGCCGGATACGGCAGCCGCACCGAGGGCAGCGGCGCCTGTGAGCAAATGACGGCGATTGAGATCAGTCATGGAGAGGTCCCCTTCTGAGCGCCCCGCGGTTTTTTCCGCGTTCAAATGGCGGCGGAATAATCTCCGGCTTCGCTCAGAAGGCAAGACCTTCCTTCGGTGACCTGCCGTCGCAGATCACGATGATTTATTTGGGTTGATGAGGAATTTTTCGCCGGTGGCGCGTTTGGCGTACACCGCGATGTTGGCGGGATCGAGCACGTCGGTCAGCGACACCACCTTGGTGTAGTGACTGGCGAAGGTGGTCTTGAGCTCGGACGCGACGCGCTGACGCAACCGTCCGATCTCGGCCGGACCGATGTTCTGGAGGAACGGCGTCAGCAGCCAGCCGCCGACGCCCCAGGTCAGTCCGAACGACCGGCTCAATTCGGTCGCACGGTTGTCGAGGCTGCCGTAGATATAGATCTGCTTGTATACGTTGGAGCCGTAGCGGCTGTATTCCTTCGCAGTCTTGTTGGCGGCAACTTCCATGGCGGTCAGAATCTGGCTCGCCAGCTTGCCGCCGCCGATGGCATCGAAGGCGATCGTGGCGCCGGTCTCGACCAGCGCATTGGTGAGATCATCGGTGAAACCAGGCGCGCTGGAATCCACGACGTGCTTGGCGCCGATCTTGTGCAGGATATCGGCCTGCTCCTTGCTCCTGACGATGTTGACGAGGCCGATGCCGTCCTTGATGCAGATCTTGTTGAGCATCTGGCCGAGATTGGACGCCGCTGCGGTGTGCACGAGCGCCTTGTGGCCCTCCCGCCGCATCGTCTCGGTCATGCCGAGCGCGGTCAGCGGATTGACGAACCAGGATGCGCCGTCGGCGGCCGTGGTGCCCGCCGGCAGCTCCATGAGGTCGCGGACCTTCAGCACGCGGTACTGCGTGTACATCGCGCCGCCGATCATCGACACGGTCTTGCCCATCAGCGCCTTCGCAGCGTCCGACGATCCGGCCGCGATCACCGTGCCGGCGCCCTCGTTGCCCACCGGCAACGACTGATCGAGCCGGGCTCCCATCATCCGCATCGCAGCCTCCGGCATCGTCGCGGTGATGACCGGCATCTCCTTCGTGCCGGAGGCCTTGGCAGCCGACATGTCGGCGGGCCCGATCAGGAGGCCGAGATCGGACGGGTTGATCGGCGTCGCCTCGACTCGAACCACGACCTCATCGTCGGCCGGCTCCGGGGTCGGGACATTCACGAGGGACAATTCCAGCTCGCCGCTCTTCTTCAGCAGCGAACGCAGTTGCAGTCCGGTCTTGCCGTCGCTCATGTCGATCCTCCCCTGTCCGTCTTTTCTCGAGTCGAAGCGCTGGCTTATGCCAGCGCTTTCAGTGCGGCCTTGCCACCGTACAGCGCCTGCTTGCCGAGCTGCTGCTCGATGCGCAGGAGCTGATTGTATTTGGCGGTGCGATCGGAACGTGCAAGGGAGCCGGTCTTGATCTGACCGCAATTGGTGGCGACCGCGAGGTCGGCGATGGTGGAATCCTCGGTCTCGCCGGAGCGGTGCGACATCACCGAGGTGTAGCCGGCCTTGTGCGCCATCTCGACGGCGGCGAGCGTCTCGGTCAGCGTGCCGATCTGGTTGACCTTGATCAGGATCGAGTTGGCGCGGCCGGTCTTGATGCCGTCGGCGAGGCGCTTGACGTTGGTGACGAACAGGTCGTCGCCGACCAGCTGGCACTTCTTGCCGATGAGGTCGGTGAGCTCCTTCCAGCCGTCCATGTCGTCCTCCGACATGCCGTCCTCGATGGTCACGATGGGATAACGGCCGACGAGGTCCGCAAGGTACTTGGCCTGCTCCGAGATCGAGCGGGTCTTGCCCTCGCCTTCATAGACGTACTTGCCCCCCTTGAAGAACTCGGTCGAGGCGCAATCGAGGCCGAGCACGATGTCGGTCCCTGCCTTGAAGCCGGCCTTGCCGATCGCGTTCATCACGAATTCCAGCGCGGCGTCGGCCGACGGCAGGTTCGGGGCAAAGCCGCCCTCGTCGCCGACGTTGGTGTTGTGGCCGGCCTTCTTCAGCTCCGACTTCAGCGTGTGGAAGACCTCGGCGCCGTAGCGCAGGCCTTCGGCGAAGGAGGACGCGCCGACGGGCAGGATCATGAATTCCTGGAAGTCGATCGGGTTGTCGGCGTGCACGCCGCCATTGATGATGTTCATCATCGGCACCGGCAAGAGGCGCGCGGAGGTGCCGCCGACATACCGATAGAGCGGCATGTCGAGCGAATTCGCGGCCGCCTTGGCGCAGGCGAGCGAGACGCCGAGGATGGCGTTGGCGCCGAGCCGGCTCTTGTTCGCGGTGCCGTCGAGGTCGATCATGATCTGGTCGATCTGGGCCTGCTGCTCGGCATCGAGGCCGCTCAAGGCCTCGAAGATCTCGCCGTTGACGGCACCGACCGCCTTGCTGACACCCTTGCCGAGATAGCGGGCCTTGTCGCCGTCGCGCAGCTCCACCGCCTCATGGGCACCGGTTGAGGCGCCGGACGGCACCGCGGCGCGGCCGAGCGCGCCATCCTCCAGCACGACATCGACCTCGACGGTGGGATTGCCCCGGCTATCGAGGATTTCGCGGCCGATGATGTCAATGATGGCGGTCATGATGTGCACTTCCGTTCGTTGGAGCTGATCGGTTCGCCGCGGGTCTTACACGGGCCGCAAGCAAATGTGAACGCTTGAGGGTGGCACGTCGACTGACGCGTGAAGGCGCCGGGATTAAGGTCGAGAGCATCGGGTCTGTGCGTGCATCCTCAATCCCAAGCAGTCGGGGTAACGCCATGAATCGCCGCCAGTTTCTTGCTTCCAGCACCGCCCTGTTCGTGGCGCGCCCAAGTTTTGCCCAAGAGGGCCCGTTCCGGACAAAATACTTCCCGATCAGTGCCGGCATCGGCCTGCACGATCTGACGCCCGCCCCTGACGGTTCGGTCTGGTTCACGGCGCAGGGCAAGGGCCTGCTCGGCAGGCTTGATCCCCGGGATGGCCGTTTCAAGACGGTCAGCCTCGGTCAGGGCGCGGCGCCGCATGGTGTCACCATCGGCCCCGATGGCGCGCCCTGGATCACCGAGGGCGGCCAGAACGCGATCGCCCGGGTCGATCCCGGCGATCTCAAGGTCACGCTGTTCCGCCTGCCGGAAAAGTTCGCCTCCGCCAATCTCAACACCGGTGTGTTCGACAAGGAAGGCACCTACTGGTTCACCGGCCAGTCCGGCTATTACGGCCGCCTCGCGCCTAAGTCCGGCGAAATGAATGTGTTCAAGGCGCCCAAGGGCGTCGGCCCCTATGGCATCACGGTGACGCCCAAGGGCGAGGTCTGGTACGCCTCGCTTGCCGGCAGCTATATCGCGAAGATCGACCCGGCAAGCGGCAATGCCGCCGTGGTCACGCCACCGACGCCGAACCAGGGATCGCGGCGCGTCTGGTCGGATTCGAAGAGCCGGATCTGGGTCAGCGAATGGAACAGCGGCCATGTCTCGGTGCACGATCCCGCCGATGGATCGTGGAAGAGCTGGAAGCTGCCGGGCGAGCGTCCCCGCGCCTACGCTGTCTTCGTCGACGACAAGGACAAGGTCTGGCTGACCGATTTCTCCGCCAACGCGATTGTCCGCTTCGATCCCCCCACTGAGACGTTCAACGTCTTCCCGAGCGACAGGGCCAACGCCAATGTACGCCAGCTCGACGGCCGACCGGGCGAACTCTGGGGCTGCGAGTCCGGCAACGATCGCATCGTCATGATCCAGACGATCGCGGCCGGTTGACGGCAGTGGCATTTGCGTCCATCCCGGCATCCGAAACAGGATGTGACGACGATGGCGAAGAAATCCCTCCAGCTCGGCCGCGCGGTCGAATGGCCGCACACACCGGAAGATGCCCAGCTCGACCGCGTGCCCAATCCGCAAAAGGGCACCGACTATCTGGTGCGCTTCACCGTGCCGGAATTCACCTCGCTCTGTCCGGTCACAGGCCAGCCGGATTTCGCGCATCTGATGATCGACTACGCGCCTGGTCCGTGGCTGCTGGAATCGAAATCGCTCAAACTCTACATCGCGAGCTTCCGCAACCACGGCGCCTTCCACGAGGATTGCACCGTGATGATCGGCAAGCGCATTGCGAGCGAGATCAAGCCGAAATGGCTGCGCATCGGCGGCTATTGGTATCCGCGCGGCGGCATCCCGATCGACGTGTTCTGGCAGACCGGCCGCGTGCCGAAGGGCCTGTGGGTGCCCGAGCAAGGCGTCGCGCCCTATCGCGGGCGCGGCTAGAGGGAGACGGACCCATGAAATCGATGTCAGCATTCCGCTGCCTTCGCCTTCAAGCTTGCTCTGGGCTTTCTCAGCTTCCTCTGGCTGGCCGGCTCGGCCGGTGCCGCCGAGGTCCGCGTGATGATCTCGGGCGGATTGACGGCCGCCTACAAAGCGCTCGTGCCGGAATTCGAGAAGGCCACCGGTCACAAGGTGCTGACGGAATATGGGCCGTCGATGGGAACGACGGCGAATGCAATCCCGGTGCGGCTCGAACGCGGCGAGCCGGCCGATGTCCTGATCATGGTGGGCTATGCCCTCGCCGACCTCGCGAGCAAGGGCAAGGTCGTTGCCGGCAGCCAGGTCGATTTGACCAAGTCGCCGATCGGGGTCGCCGTGAAATCGGGTGCGCCCAAGCCGGACATCAGCTCGGTCGAGGCAGTCAAGCGCGCTCTGCTGGCGGCAAAGACGATCGCCTATTCCGACAGCGCCAGCGGCGTCTACGTCTCGACCGAGATGTTCGACAAGCTGGGCATTGCCGACGTCATGAAGGACAAGGCGCGCAAGATCCTGGCAACGCCGGTCGGCGAGATCGTCGCGCATGGCGAAGCCGAGCTCGGCTTCCAGCAGATCAGCGAGCTGAAGCCCGTCAAGGGCATCGATATCGTCGGACCGCTGCCGAACGATTTGCAGAAAATCACGATCTTCTCCGCCGGGATTGCGACCGGTTCGAAGGAGCCCGAGGCAGGCCATGCCTTGATCAAGTTCCTGGCCTCCCCAGCCGCGCGCGAAGCGATCATCGGGAGTGGTATGGAGCCGATCACGGCCGCCGGGGCGAATTAGCCAAGTCTCGCCCGGTCGACACCTCCGCCGGACGAGGCGCCGTCAGCGCGCATCAGCCGGTGCACGCGGCTTGAGCAGCCGGGCGCAGACGAAGCCCAGCACGACCATGATCGCTGCGCTCGCGAACAGGGTCGGCATCTTGCCGGCATGCTGGAGCCCAAAGCCATAGGCGAGCGGCCCGACGGTCTGCCCCATGAAGAAGAAGAACGAATGCAGCGACAGCGCGGTGGCGCGCGCCTCGACCGAGAGCTCGCTGGCGAACACCTGAAGACAGCCATGGGCGATGTAGAAGCCCCATCCCATCACGATGAGATTCAGCGCCTGCACTTCCCAGCGCGGACCGAATGCGACGGCGACGAGTTGCGAGGCGACCAGCGTCATGCCTGCGATCATCATGCCCTTGACGCCGAGCCACGGCAGCAGGCGCGACACCGTCAGCGTGTAGAACAGGCCACCGACCGCAAAGCCCGCGATGACCATGCCGGCGATCGACAGCGAGGTCTGCCCGAGCTCGAACAGGAACGAGGCGATGTAGGGAAACAGGCCGAGCACGCAGCAGCCTTCGATGAACACCGCCGAATAGCAGACATAGGCGTTCGGATTGGTGAAGATGGTGCGATAGCCCGCTTTCAGCGCCGACAGGCTCGTCTTCGGCGGGTGCTTGACCTTGGCGCCGCGAAAGCCGGCGGCAACCGCAATCGACGCCACGATCACGAGCGCGCCGAGCACCGCGAGCACGCCGCGCCAGCCGAGGAAATCGCCTATCAGGCCGGAGGCCGAGGCACCGAGCAGATTGCCGGTCATGGCGCCGGCAAGCGTGCGGCTGATCGCGACCTGACGTTTCTCGGGCCCGACGAGATCGCTGGTCAGGCTCAGCGCCACCGGAAACA
The DNA here is from genome assembly GCF_002936975.1 of Bradyrhizobium sp. AC87j1. Taxonomy (NCBI): domain Bacteria; kingdom Pseudomonadati; phylum Pseudomonadota; class Alphaproteobacteria; order Hyphomicrobiales; family Nitrobacteraceae; genus Bradyrhizobium; species Bradyrhizobium sp. AC87j1. The sequence continues at coordinate 109,893 of NZ_PTFE01000005.1, read as the reverse complement.
CGCCGCCGGAGCCGATGCCGGCGAGGATGCGGGTCGCAAACAGAACCGAGAACGAGGACGAGAGTGCGCCCAGGATGTTGGCAAGGCCGAGCAGCGCGAGGCAGCCGATCATCAGCCGCGTCTTGCCGAACAGATCGGCGGCGGCGCCGACTATCGGCTGGATGATCGAGAAGGTGAAGGCGAACACCGCGGCAAAGCCCGCGGCGGTGGCAATGCTGACGCCGAAATCCTCGGCGACGTGCGGCAACACCGGGTCGAGTGCGCGCGCCGAAAGCGCCGCGGCGAAGCTAGCTCCTGATATGACGTAGAGCGCTGCCGGCAGGCCGTGATCGTGCGGCCGCGCCTCGCCTTGCTGCATCAGCGCGGGTTCTTTGCCAGCGCGTCGAACGCCATCAACCTGGCGATCAGCCCCTCGAACTCGCGCAGCGGCACCATGTTGGGTCCATCGGACGGCGCACTGTCGGGGTCGGGATGGGTCTCGATGAAGACGCCGGCGACGCCGACCGCCACGGCCGCGCGCGCCAGCACCGGCACGAACTCGCGCTCACCGCCCGACGAGGTCCCCTTCCCGCCCGGCTGCTGCACCGAATGGGTGGCGTCGAAGATGACGGGCGCGCCGGTGGTGCGCGCCAGGATCGGCAGCGCGCGCATGTCGGAGACCAGTGTGTTGTAGCCGAAGGAGGCGCCGCGCTCGGTGACGAGCACGTTGGGATTATCCGCGCTGGTGATCTTCGTGACGACATTTGCCATGTCCCACGGCGCGAGGAATTGCCCCTTCTTGACGTTGACGACCTTGCCGGTCGCCGCCGCCGCGAGCAGCAGATCAGTCTGCCGGCACAGGAAGGCCGGAATCTGCAGAATGTCCACGGCCTGCGCCACCTCGGCGCATTGCGTGGCCTCGTGCACGTCGGTCAGGACAGGCAGGCCGAGCGAGGAACGGATTTCGGCGAAGATCGGCAGCGACTGCGCGAGGCCCAGCCCGCGCGCCGCCGACGCGCTGGTGCGGTTGGCCTTGTCGAACGAGGTCTTGTAGACGAGGCCGATGTTCAGCCGTGCCGCGATCTCCCTCAGCGCGGAGGCGACCTCCAGCGCATGCTGACGGCTTTCGAGCTGGCAGGGTCCTGCAATGATCGAGATCGGCAGATCGTTGCCGAATTTGACCCTGCCAATGGTGACGACCGGCGCCGCTGAATGCGAAGAGCTCAAGGCAAATCCCTCGTTTCGGCGCGACCATAGCCGCGATGAGGGTCGGATCAACCCTATTCGGGCCGGGCTGCTTGAATAACAGGGTTGCGCCGGGCCTCCCCGGCGCCTCCCTTGCAGGAGCTGCTACTTGACCGAGGAGAAGGCGGTCGGCGTCAGGATCTGGCTCACGATGTTGGCGACGATCTGGCCGTCGGCTTCGCTCTCGGTGCGCGCTTTCGTCCAGTCGGGATCGGTCACGAACTTGCCCCACTTCGTCTCGCGCTCGGCGAGCGAGTCCCAGGCGAGGAAATAGGTCAGATCCTGGTTGGATTCACCGATCACGGTCGTAAAGAACCCGGCCTGCTTGATGCCGTGCTTCTCCCAGATCTTCAGCGTTGCGGTCTCGAACCGCTTCAAGAGCGCCGGCAGCCGACCCGGCACGCAACGATAGACGCGCATTTCGTAGATCATTGGAGTTCACTCCTGCATTGTTGTTCTTGCTGGGAGCTTGTCGCAACAAAACGCGCAATCGTCAAAGGGAGAGCGTGCGCTACACCAGCCGGCTCTGCACCATCGCCGCCCGAATGAAGGACGCGAACAGCGGATGCGGCTCGAACGGCCGCGACTTCAGCTCGGGATGGAACTGGACGCCGATGAACCAGGGGTGATCCTCGTACTCGACGATTTCAGGCAGCACGCCGTCCGGAGACAAGCCTGAGAATTTCAGGCCGTGCTGCTCAAGGCGGGCCTTGTAGGCGGTGTTGACCTCGTAGCGGTGGCGGTGGCGCTCGGAAATCTCGGTTGCGCCGCCATAGACCTGCGAGACGCGGCTGCCGCGGTTGAGCGCGGCGGGGTAAGCGCCAAGCCGCATGGTGCCGCCGAGGTCGCCGGCATTCGAGCGCTTCTCGAGCTCGTTGCCGCGCAGCCACTCCGTCATCAGGCCGACCAGCGGCTCCTTGGTCGGGCCGAACTCGGTGGAGTTGGCGTCCTCGATGCCGACGAGATTTCGCGCCGCCTCGATCACCGCCATCTGCATGCCGAAGCAGATGCCGAAATACGGCACGTCGCGTTCGCGCGCGAACTGCGCCGCGCGGATCTTGCCTTCCGCACCGCGCTGACCGAATCCGCCGGGCACCAGGATGCCGTTGACGTGCTCGAGGAACGGCGCGGGATCTTCCTTCTCGAAGATCTCGCTCTCGATCCAGTCGAGATTGACCTTGACCTTGTTGGCGATACCGCCATGCGAGAGCGCCTCGATCAGCGACTTATACGCATCCTTCATGCCGGTATATTTGCCGACGATGGCGATGGTGACGTCGCCCTCGGGATTGCGGATGCGTTCGTTGATCTGGTGCCAGCTCTTGAGCACCGGCGGGATGCGCGATTCGATGCCGAAGGCGGCAAGCACTTCGTCGTCGAGGCCCGCCGCGTGATAGGCTTCGGGCACGGCGTAGATGCTGTCGGCGTCGCGCGCCTCGATCACGGCGCTTTCACGCACGTTACAGAACAGACCCAGCTTGCGCCGCTCTTCCTTCGGAATCTCGCGGTCGGTGCGGCAGAGCAGGATGTCCGGCTGAATGCCGATCGAGCGCAGCTCCTTCACGGAGTGCTGCGTTGGCTTGGTCTTCAACTCACCGGCGCTCGGAATGTAAGGCAGGAGCGTGAGGTGAATGTAGATGGCGTGATCGCGCGGCAATTCGTTCTTGAGCTGGCGGATCGCCTCGAAGAACGGCAGGCCCTCGATGTCGCCGACGGTGCCGCCGATCTCGACCAGCACGAAGTCGTAATCGTCATTGCCGGAGAGGACGAATTCCTTGATGGCGTTGGTGACGTGCGGAACCACCTGGATGGTCGCGCCGAGATAATCGCCGCGGCGCTCCTTGGAGATGATGTCCTGGTAGATACGTCCCGTGGTGATGTTGTCCTGCTTGGTCGCGGGACGGCCGGTGAAGCGCTCGTAGTGACCGAGATCGAGATCGGTCTCCGCGCCGTCATCGGTCACGAACACTTCGCCGTGCTGATACGGCGACATCGTTCCGGGATCGAGGTTGAGATAGGGGTCGAGCTTGCGGAGGCGGACCTTGTAGCCCCGGGCTTGCAACAGCGCACCGAGTGCCGCTGAAGCCAGACCCTTGCCGAGCGAAGAAACCACGCCGCCGGTGATGAAAATGTACCGCGCCATGGGACTTAACCTCTAATCCCTCGAATTCGATTCGCCAAAGCGATTCGTATTCCGCCCCAAAGATTTTGCGGGCCTGTGGGTGAGCCAAAACTAAGAGTGGTGACAGTGCCTTGATGGGGATTGTTGATGCAGGACGGTAGCCACCGCCCTGCATGGCCCCCCTGCTTTATTGCGAACGAGGCACCTGCGGGCCGCTCGGAGCCGGCCCCTGCTGCTGCTCGTCGGCCTTCTTCAGCGAATCCAGGATGCCGCCAGAGGTCGGCGGCGCGATCGGCGATCCGCCGGCCGGCTGGCCCTGCGAGGCCGGCGTGCCGATGATCGACGACGGCGCGCGGCTGTAGCCCGCATGCCAGGACAGGAACATGCTGGTGAGGAAGAAGCCGGCGGCAAGAATCGCGGTGGTCCGCGTCAAGAGGTTCGCGGTGCCGCGGCTCGACATGAAGCCTGCGCCGCCGCCCATGCCGAGGCCGCCGCCTTCCGACTTCTGGAGCAGGACGGCGCCGATCATGACGGCGACGATCATGAGGTGGATGACGATGACAACGGTCTGCATAGTATCCTTCCGTCACAAGCGGGCGGCGCCTGACGGCGGCCGATCGCGCTTCGCGGGTTTTCCTGAAGTTGCGCGGTGTTACACGATCAGAGGGGCCATTGCCACCCCCGATCGGGTCCGGATCAGCCGCTTTGGGGTTAGCTAGGGGCACCCCTTCGCGATCGCAAGGAAATCGGCCGCCTTCAGGCTGGCGCCGCCAACCAGCGCCCCGTTGACGTTCTTGACCGCCATCAACTCGGCCGCATTCGAGGGCTTGACCGAGCCGCCGTAGAGGATGCGCATGTTCGCCCCGTCGGTCTTGAACCGGGAGGTCAGGACCTCCCGGATAAACCCATGAATCTGCTCGACATCCTTGGCCGTGGGGGTGAGCCCGGTGCCGATTGCCCAGACCGGCTCATAGGCCACGATGAGATTCGCGGCCGTCGAGCCATCAGGCAGGGAGCCGGCGAGCTGCCCGCGCAGGATGTCCAGTGTCTGGCCGGCGTCGCGCTGGGCCTGAGTCTCGCCGATGCAGACAATCGCCGTCGCACCGGCGCGCCAGGCGGCCTCGGCCTTCTGCCGGATCAGGGCATCGCCCTCGCCGTGGTCGGCGCGGCGCTCGGAATGGCCGACGATGATGGCCGTTGCCCCGGCATCAGCCAGCATTTCGGCGGCGATATCGCCGGTATGGGCACCGGAGGCCTTGGGGTGGCAATCCTGGGCGCCGACCCCGACTTTCTTGCCGCGCGCCTTGTCGGCGAAGGTGGCAATCAGGGTCGCAGGCGGGCAGACCAGCAGATCGGCCTTGCCGCTCACCTCGGCCGCACCGTCGAGCATGGCGTCGAACTCGGCAGCCTGGGCCTTCTGGCCGTTCATTTTCCAATTGCCGGCGATCAGGGGGCGGATGGCGTCGGTCATGTCAATTTCCAGCAAAATGAGGTTTGTGCATGCGCTAGCAGAGGACCTGCTGCAGTTCCAGAGACCAGAGGCTTTTAACCGCAGCCGCAAACGGTCGCCGGACCCGAGGTTGCGGGGGGAAAGCCACCACTTTATGATGATTGATCAATTTGGTGACGCGCTTTTGCTGAATCTGCATTAAGACGCGATCCCGTTCCCCTCCTGCTCAAACAAGTTGGACCAAATGCTTCGAGGAATGCGCAAGGCCTCATCAAACTGGCTCGGCAAAACCATTATGGCCGTGGTGATGGGCGTGTTGATCGTCAGTTTCGGCATTTGGGGCATCGCCGACATCTTCAAGGGCTTCGGGCAGTCCACGGTGGCCAAGATCGGCAGCACCGAGATTTCGCTGAACGAGTTCCGCCAAATCTATACGGACCGCCTGCAACAGATCAGCCGCCAGTTCGGCCGTCCGCTGACGCCCGACCAGGCGCGTGCCTTCGGCCTCGACCGCCAGGTGCTGCAGCAGACGATCGCCGAAGCCGCCCTCGACGAAGAGGCGCGCCGGCTCGGGCTCGGCCAGTCCGACGACCAGATCCGCCAAGTCATCATGAACGACCCCAACTTCAAGGGCGTCGGCGGCAGCTTCGATGCGAACCGGTTCCAGGCCGTGATCCGCAATTTCGGCTATACCGAGCAGCGCTACGTCGCCGAGCAGCGCAAGGTCTCGCTGCGCCGGCAGATCACCGGCACGATCGGTGCGGGCCTCGAGCCGCCGAAGGCCATGATCGACGTGCTGACGCGCTTCCAGAACGAGCAGCGCGCCATCGAATTCGTCAGGCTCGATGCCGCCCAGGCCGGCCAGATCGACGCGCCCTCGCCCGAGGCGCTCGCCGCCTATTTCGAGGACCACAAGGTCCAGTTCCGCGCGCCCGAATACCGCAAGATCTCCTTCGTCGTGGTCTCGCCGGAAGAAATCGGCAAGTGGAGCGAGGTCTCCGATGAGGACGCCAAGAAGGTGTTCGAGCAGCGCAAGGACCGGCTCGGCACGCCTGAGAAGCGCCAGATCCAGCAGATCGTGTTTCCCAACGTGACCGACGCGCAGGCCGCACGCGAGCGCCTCGTCGGCGGAATGTCGTTCGAGGACCTCGGCAAGGAGCGCGGGCTGAGCGCCTCCGACGTCGACCTCGGCCTCGTGACCAAGTCTTCGCTCGCTGCCGCCGTCGGCGATGCCGCCTTCGCGCTTCCCGCCGGCGAGATCAGCCAGCCGATCCAGGGTGGGCTTGGCGTCGCGATCGTCAGGGTCGACAAGATCGAGCCGGGCAAAGAGGCGGACTACGCCAGCCTTGCCGGCGACATCAAGCGCGAGATCGCCACCGAGCGCGCGCGCGTCAAGGTCGCCGATCTCCGCGACAAGATGGAAGACGAGCGCGGCGGCGGCGCCAGCGTGATCGACGCGGCGCAGAAGCTCGGCCTCACCGCCGTGACCATCGACGCGGTCGATCGTTCCGGCCGCGCCCCCAACGGCCAGCCGGTCGCCAACATTCCGCAGGGCCTCGACGTGGTGTCGCAGGCCTTCAACACCGATGTCGGCGTCGACAACGACTCGATCTCGTTCAAGGGCGGCTATGTCTGGTACGACGTGCTCGCGATCACGCCGTCGCGCGACCGCAATCTGGACGAGGTCCGCGACCAGGTCGAGGCGCGCTGGCGTCAGGACCAGATCGCCACCAAGCTCAAGGCCAAGGCGACCGAGATGGTTCAGAAGCTCGAAGGGGGCGGCAAGCTTGCCGATGAAGCCGCAGCGATCGGCGCCAAGGTCGAGACTGCAACCGGCTTCAAGCGCGACGATACGCCTGCCAGCGTGCCCGCAGCCGTCGTATCGGCCGCCTTCCGCACCGCCAAGGACGGCGTCGGACAGACGCCGGTGACCGGCGGCACCGAGGTGATCGTCTTCCGCGTCACCGACATCGTCGAACCCGCGGTCGACGCCGCCTCCGACGCGGTCAAGAAGCTGAAGGAAAGCCTCGACCGCGCCCAGACCGAGGAGCAGGTCGCTTCCTACGTCAACAAGCTTGAAACCGACATCGGGACCACCATTAATCAGGCCGCCTTCGCGCAGGTGACCGGCGCGAACCAGCAGTAAGTTGAAAGCACGCGATGGACGACCTGAAATCGATCATTGGAAAAGTGGCGACCGGCGCCAGCCTGTCGCGTGAGGAAGCGGCTTCCGCCTTCGACGCCATGATGTCGGGCGAGGCCACGCCCTCGCAGATGGGCGGCTTGTTGATGGCGCTGCGGGTACGCGGCGAGACCGTGGACGAGATCACCGGCGCTGTTACGGCGATGCGCTCCAAGATGCTGAGCGTGACGGCACCGCCTGAAGCCGTCGACATCGTCGGCACCGGCGGCGACGGCTCCGGCTCGGTCAACGTCTCGACCTGCGCCTCCTTCATCGTCTCCGGCGCCGGCGTGCCGGTGGCCAAGCATGGCAACCGCGCGCTGTCGTCGCGCTCGGGCGCGGCCGACGTGCTGGCCTCGCTCGGGGTGAAGATCGACCTCAGGCCCGAACAGGTCGGCCATTGCGTGCGCGAATGCGGCATCGGCTTCATGTTCGCTCCCGCTCATCACCCGGCCATGAAGAATGTCGGCCCGACCCGAGTCGAGCTTGCGACACGCACGATCTTCAATCTGCTCGGCCCCCTGTCCAACCCGGCTGGCGTGAAGCGGCAGATAGTCGGCGTGTTCTCGCGGCAATGGGTGCAGCCGCTGGCGCAGGTGCTGAAGAACCTCGGCTCCGAATCCGCCTGGGTCGTCCACGGCTCCGACGGCCTCGACGAGATCACCCTCACCGGCCCGACCTTCGTCTCAGCGCTCCACAACGGCGAGATCCGCAATTTCGAGGTGACGCCGGAGGATGCCGGCCTGCCGCGCTGCGAGGCCGGCGCGCTCAAAGGCGGTGACGCCGACGCCAATGCAATCGCCCTGCAGAGCGTGCTCGACGGCAAGCCGAGCGCCTACCGCGACGTCGCGCTGATGAACGCCGCCGCAGCGCTGGTCGTGGCCGGACGCGCCAAGGACCTCAAGGAGGGCGTCGCGATCGGCATGAAGTCGATCGACAGCGGCGCCGCCAAAGCGAAGCTGAAGCACCTGATCGCGATCTCGAACGGCCAAGCCTGACATGTCGGACATCCTGACCAAGATCGAAGCCTATAAGCGCGAAGAGATCGCAGCCGCCAAGCGCGCCGAGCCGCTCTCGGCGGTCGAGGCGAAGGCCAAGGCGCAAGCCGCACCGCGCGGCTTCGTGCAGGCGATCAAGGCCAAGCACGCCAACGGCGACAACGCGCTGATCGCGGAGGTGAAGAAAGCGTCGCCGTCGAAGGGGCTGATCCGCGCCGATTTCGATCCGCCCGCGCTCGCGAAAGCCTATGAAGCCGGCGGCGCGGCCTGCCTGTCGGTGCTGACCGACACGCCCTCGTTCCAGGGCCATCTCGACTTCATGGTGGCGGCGCGTGCGGCGACGGCACTGCCGGTGCTGCGCAAGGATTTCATGTTCGACACCTATCAGGTGGCGGAAGCGCGCGCGCACGGCGCCGATTGCATCCTGATCATCATGGCCGCGCTCGATGATGCCACGGCAAAAGAGCTCGAAGACGCCGCGCTCGCCTACGGCATGGACGTGCTGATCGAGATCCACGACCGCGCCGAGCTCGACCGCGCGCTCAAGCTCCGCTCACCGATGATCGGGGTCAACAACCGCAATCTTCGCACCTTCGAGACCACGCTCGCGACCAGCGAAACACTGGCGCCGCTGATCCCCGGGGATCGGCTGATGGTCGGCGAGAGCGGCATCTTCACGCCCGCCGATCTCACCCGGCTCGAGCGGGTCGGCATGTCGACCTTCCTGGTCGGCGAGAGCCTGATGCGGCAGGCTGACGTCACCGCCGCGACGCGCACGCTGCTCGCGCGCGAGAGTGCGACGCGCGCGACGGGCACGCGCTGACATGGCGCGCAAGCCGGCCAAGAAAGTCGTCCCCGCCCTCACCCATATCGGCGCCTCCGGCGAGGCGCGGATGGTCGACGTATCCGACAAGCCGGCGACCGAGCGGCTTGCAGTCGCGGAAGGCCGGGTCGTCATGACCAAGGCGACGCTCGACCTGATCGTATCCGGCAATGCCAAGAAGGGCGACGTGCTCGGCACGGCCCGCATCGCCGGCATCATGGCCGCCAAGCGCACCTCGGAGTTGATCCCGCTCTGCCATCCGCTGGCGCTGTCGAAAGTGACGCTCGACATCGAGCCCGACGCGAAATTGCCGGGCTGCCTCGTTCGCGCCAGCGTCAAGGTCACGGGCCCGACCGGCGTCGAGATGGAGGCCCTCACGGCCGTCTCGGTCGCCTGCCTCACCATCTACGACATGATCAAGGCGGTCGAGCGCGGCGTGCGCATCGAAGGCATCCATCTGGTCGAAAAGCTCGGCGGCAAGTCCGGCCATTACCGCGCCTGACTGCGCAATCCGCTCTATTTCGCCTCGCGCTGCCGCTCGCGATAAGCGCGCGTCTTCATCCGGTTGCCGCATAGCGTCGACATGCACCATCGCCGCGTCGATGGTTTCGACCGGTCGAAGAACACCCGGCGGCATTCCTCCGACGCGCACATCTTCAGCCGATCCAGCGTTCCCACGAGGGTTGCGTCATGAAGCTCGATCGCGATGACCGACAGGCCGGCGAGCGCATCCTCGCGCGCTGCTGACAGCGTTGCGCCACGGCCTGCGTGCGCCTCGACCCGCAACGGAAACGGCGCCAGCGCGTCATTGAGCGCGCCGAGAACGCTCTTGTTCCGGAGCCGCTCGCTCGGCTCACACTGCAGATAGGCACGCAAGGCCTCGCGCATCCTCAGCGCCGTCTCGAACATTGCAGGCGTGACATGGCCGCGCTTGGCGCCAAGGCCGCGTTCCCGCATCCAGTCCGCCAGGTCCTTCGGGCCACTGAGCTCATCGCTCTCCGGGTGCTCCACGCCGAAATGCGTGAAGCGGCGAACATCGAGCGTGTTGGCGAAATCGTAGAGGTTCGCCAACGCGTCGGGAACCTGGAATTTGCGCGACTCTTTCGACATCGGAACACCAAAGATTTGAACACCAGTAAAACATATTTACTGGTTGACAGCAAGCGACACCTGTATTCCAGTTATACCTGTGTCGAACGATCCCTCGGGGTCGAGCGCCTCTGCGATCACTGGAATGGAGAACCGAGCCGTGGCCGACGCCCTGCACTATCTCGAACTCACCGCGCTCGCGGCACGCCTCAAGTCGCGCGAAATCTCGGCGCTGGAGGTGACGCGCGCGCAACTCGACCGGATCGCCTCCGTCGACCGCGATCTCGGCAGCTACGTTCACGTGATGGCGGAAACGGCCATGGCCGAGGCGAAAGCCGTGGACGCCGACATCGCGCAGGGCCGGTATCGGGGCCCCCCGCATGGCGTGCCGATTGCGCTCAAGGACCTGTTCTGGACCGAGGGCGTTCCGACAGCGGCCGGCACCACGCTTCATCGCGACTTTCGTCCCAATGAAGACGCAACCGTCGTGCGCCGGCTCAAGAACGCGGGCGCCGTGATCCTCGGCAAGGTGCAACTCACCGAGGGCGCCTATGCCGATCACCATCCGCTGGTGAAACCGCCGAAGAATCCGTGGAATGCGAGCTACTGGCCGGGTATCTCGTCCAGCGGCTCGGCGGTCGCGACGGCTGCCGGACTTTGCTTCGGCTCGCTCGGCTCCGACACCGGCGGTTCGATCCGCTGGCCCTGCGCCGCCAACGGCCTGACCGGATTGAAGCCGAGCTGGGGCCGCGTCAGCCGCCACGGCACCTTCGAGCTTGCCGCGTCACTCGACCATGTCGGACCGATCGGCCGCAGCGCGGCCGACGCCGGTGCGCTGCTCGGCGTCATCGCCGGACACGATCCGAACGACCCGACATCGCTGATCGATCCGGTGCCCGACTATCTGGCCGCCGCCGCACAGGACGTGCGGGGCTTGCGGATCGGCGTCGATCCTGCCTGGAACAGCGACGACGTGGACGTTGCGACCCAGCGCGTGCTGGCGGACGCCATCGATGCTTTCCGCGCGCTTGGCGCCGACACCGTCAATGTCCGATTTCCCGACGTCACGCAGGCGATCGCCGACTGGACGCCGAACTGTGCGGTGGAAGCTGCGGCGCTCATGAGGCGACCTATCCCGCCCGCAAGGATGATTATGGTCCGATCCTCGCCTCCGTGATCGAGACCGGCCGCGCTCTCTCTGCTCTCGACTATCAGAAGATCCTGCTGCGGCGGCTGGCGCTACGCGGCCGGGTGACTGCGCTGTTCGAGACCATCGACCTGCTGCTGATCCCGGTGCACCCGTTCCCGCCAGTGACGCTTGCCATGATCCAGACGCTCGGCGAACAGCCGGATCTAATCGCGAAGCTGCAGCGCTACACCTGCCCGTTCGACATGACCGGTCATCCCACCATCACACTGCCAGGCGGCGCGTCGACGGACGGGCTGCCGATCGCGTTCCAACTCGTCGCCGCCCATCTCGGCGAGGCCACGCTCGTGCGCGCCGGCGCGGCCTTCCAGCGGGCCACGTCTTGGCATCGTCGCCATCCTTCCCTCACCTCGCGGAGGCAGCATTGACCATTCAATCCACGCTCGCTCAGCGAAGCATTTTCCATGGCTGGTTCGTCGTCGCGGCGGCGTTTGCCGTCATGTTCGTCGGCTTCGGCTCCGCCTACACGTTCAGCGCATTCCTCGAGCCGCTCCAGCGCGATTTCGGCGCCTCGCGCGGTTCGATCTCGCTGGTGTTTTCGATCGCGGGCTTTCTGTACTTCGCGCTCGGCCTCGTCAGCGGTCCCCTCGCCGACCGGTTTGGCTCGCGTCCGCTGGCCGTCGCCGGCATGATCCTGGTCGCGGTCGGACTTGCGGCCGCGAGCGCTGCCCGGTCCGTCGTCGAGGTCTATCTTGCCTACGGGCTCGGCGTCGGCCTCGGCGTCGGCTGCGCCTATGTCCCGGCCATCGGCGCGGTGCAACGCTGGTTCGTCAGGCGCCGCGGCTTTGCCTCCGGGCTCGCGGTGAGCGGCATCGGGCTCGGTACACTGGCGATGCCGCCGCTCGCCTCATTGCTGATCGCCTCGGTGGGATGGCGCGGAGCCTATCTGGTGCTGGGCGTGATTGCGCTGGTGCTGGGCGGCGGGATGTCGCTGCTCATCGAGAACGATCCGAAGCACCGCGGCCTCGGACCCGATGGCGATCCGCCTCGCGATGCCGCGGGCGCCAACAACGCCGGCGGCGCATCCGTGCGCGAGGCCATCCGGTCGACGCGGTTTGTCGCCCTCTACCTATCGTGTCTGGTCTGCTCGTTCGGAGCCTTCGTCCCGTTCGTCCATCTCGTGCCCTACGCGCGCGACCACGGGGTCGCGGCGTCCTCTGCCGTGCTGCTGCTCGGCGTGATCGGGGCCGGCAGCACCGCTGGCCGCTTCTTTCTCGGCGCACTCGCCGACCGGATGGGCCGCGACCGCTCGCTGATCCTGGTCCTGACCGGAATGGCGCTCGCGATGGCGATCTGGGCCATTGCTGCTGATGTCTGGACCCTCGCCGCTTTTGCCTTCGTCTACGGCGTGTTCTACGGCGGCTGGGTCGCGCTGCTGCCCTCTGTGGTCATGGACTATTTCGGCGGACGCAATGTCAGCGGAATCATCGGCATTCTCTACACCAGCGTGGCGTTCGGCACGCTGATTGGCCCGAGTGCCGCCGGCTTCGCCTACGACGTCAACCACAGCTATACGATGCGGATCCTGATCGGTGCCGCCGCGAACATCGTCGCGGCGCTGATCGTGGTGGCGATACTGGCGCGCAGCGGAACCCGCGCGATCAGCGCAGCGACGCGCTGATCGCGGTGAATTTGCTGTTGAGCTTGGAGCCCATGCCATTCACGACAGTGATGATGGCCAGCGCGATGCCGGCCGCGATCAGGCCGTACTCGATCGCGGTTGCCCCACGCTCGTCGGCAAGGAAGTTCTTCAAGGTGCTTTTCATCGTTGCGTCCTCTCTGTGTCGTCAGCAGGCATCTCGCAAATCACGTGCCAATGCCGATTTGAGGATCCCCAACACGTTAGATGGTTAGGCCTTGGTTGATTGTGGCGTGGCCGGCAGGAATTGACCGGCGCCCTCCAATGCCTTCGGCAATTCCTGCCCGCTGTATCGCGCATCTCGGTTGCATTTGCGCGCGGCCGTTCACACAGCGTTAACCGCGCTTCCTAACTTCGCCTCCACACCGTTCCCGTAAACCAACGGGTGTCTTCGGGGCCAAGAATTGATCCTGACGTGTGCACGGCAATGATCCAGCATGATGACGAGATTCGGCAGTCGCCTCTTTGACCACGCCTTCGTGCGCAGCGGACCGATCCGCTGGCTGGTGGTGGGCGGCGCCCTGCTTATCGCGGCCATCGCCATTGGCTCGGTCCTGATGGCGCAGAACTTCCGCGAGCGGACGCTGCGCAACTCCAGCCGCGAGCTGGAAAACACCGTGCTGCTGCTCGCCCATCATTTCGATCAGCAATTGCAGGATTTCGCGGTCATCCAGAAGGACTTCGTCGATCACGTCCGCACGACCGGAATCAGGACCGTGGAGGACTATCGCAAGCGCCTCGCCGGCGAGGACGTCCACCGGATGTTGCGCTCGAAGATCGAAGCGCTGCCCTACATCGGCGGCGTCAACATCATCGATGCCGAAGGCAATCTGATCAATTCGTCGACGGCATGGCCGGCTCCGAAAGTGAACGTTGCCGACCGCGCCTATTTTCGCACTTTCAAATACGATCCCTATTCGCCTGATATCCTGATCGAGCCGTTGCACAGTCGCATCTCCGGCGCCTGGACCGTCCTGATCGTGCGCAGGATCGTCGGGCCGAACGGCGAGTTCCTGGGTGTTGTCGGGCGCGGCATCGAGCCCGCCAATTTCGAGAAGTTCTTCGCCTCCGTCGTGCTCGGTGAGGGCGCGACGATCTCGATGCTGCATCGCGACGGTACGCTGCTCGCCCGCTATCCCCATTCCAGCGAATTGATGGGGCGGAATTTCAAGTCCGGCACGACCGCGCAGCAGAGAGTCTTCGACCTCGATCACTTCGCCGGACGATTCATGAGCCCCGTCGACGGCGAAGACAGGCTGATCTCCTCGCGCGCCCTGCCCCACTTCCCGATCCTGATGATGGCCACCACGACGCGCGCCTCCGCCTTGACGGACTGGCGCGAGCAGATCGGCATCCTGATCTCGGTGGCCGCCTCTTCCGCGCTCGCCATCGCAGGCGTGCTGATCGCGGTCGTGCGCAAGCTTCTGGAGCAGCACCGCCTCTCGCGGGAACGGCTGACGCTGGAAAAGCAGCGGCTCGATCGCGCCGTCAACAACATGACGCAGGGCCTCTTGCTGTTCGACGCCGAGCAGCGGCTGGTGGTCTGCAACCAGCGCTATCTCGAAATGTACGGATTGTCGGCCGAGGTCGTGAAGCCCGGCTCGAGCTTCCACGACATCATCGCCCATCGCAAGGCGACCGGCTCGTTCACGGGCGACATCGACGACTATGTCGTGCGCGTGCTGAAGGGCGTCCATACGCGCAATTCCATGGTGGTCGACACCTCCGACGGCCGCTCGATCCACATCCTCAACGAGCCGCTCACGGACGGCGGCTGGGTGGCGACGCATGAGGACATCACCGAGCGCCGCCGGATCGAGGAGCGCATCACCCACCTCGCCCATTACGACGCGCTGACCGACCTGCCCAACCGCACCATGTTCCACGAGCATCTGCGCGAAGAGCTGGCCGCCGTCGGCAACGACGAACAGATCGCGGTGCATTACATCGACATCGACGAGTTCAAGGGCGTCAACGACGCGCTCGGCCATCTCGTCGGCGACGAGCTGTTGAAATCGATCGCCGGAAGCCTGCGCCGCTGTGCCGGCCCGGCGGATTTCGTGGCGCGGCTCGGCGGCGACGAATTCGCGATCGTCCAGAGCGCGGTGGCGTCGCTCGACCAGGTCAACGAGCTGGTCGCACGGGTCTTCGCCGCCATCCGCGCGCCGTTCGACTGCATGGGCCACCATCTCACCACCGACGCCAGCATCGGCATTGCGCTCGCGCCGGAACACGGCACGGCGCTCGACCAGGTCCTCAAGAACGCGGACATGGCGATGTACGCCGCCAAGTCCGCCGGACGCCGCACCTATCGCTTCTTCGAGCCGGAGATGGATGCCAAGGTCCGCGAGCGCCGGCAGCTCGAGAGCGACCTGCGCCACGCCATCGCCCAAGGGGGGCGCGATGGCGGCCTCGAGGTCTATTACCAGCCCTGCCTCAGCCTGAAGGATGATCGCATCACCGGCTGCGAGGCATTGGTGCGCTGGCGTCATCCCGCGCGCGGCATGGTCTCGCCGGCGGAGTTCATCCCGATCGCCGAAGATACCGGCCTGATCAACGAGATCGGCGAATGGGTGCTGGCGACCGCCTGCCGGGACGCTGCGAACTGGCCCGACGACATCCGCCTCGCCGTCAACGTCTCGCCGGTGCAGTTCAAGAGCGGCACGCTGGCGCTGAAGATCATGGCGGCGCTCGCTGCTTCCAACCTGCCGGCGAGCCGGCTCGAGCTCGAGATCACCGAGGCGGTGCTGATCCGCGACGACGACACGGCGCTGGCGATCCTGCACCAGCTCCGCGCCATCGGCGTGCGCATCGCGCTCGACGATTTCGGCACCGGCTACTCGTCGCTGAGCTATTTGCACCGCTTCCCGTTCGACAAGATCAAGATCGACCGCTGCTTCGTCGACGACATCGGCGGCCCCGACGGCTCGGCCAGCATCGTCCAGGCCGTCGTCAATCTGGCGGCCGCGCGCCGCATGACCACCACGGCCGAGGGCGTCGAGACGGAGGAGCAGCAGCGTCTGCTCCGCGCGCTCGGCTGCTCCGAGATGCAGGGCTATCTGTTCAGCGCCGCGAAGCCCGCCGACAAGGTGCAGGAGCTGTTCGCGCTGCATCGCAGCCGGCTCGCCCAGCGCGGCGGCGCGAAAGCCCGCCGCCGCGAGGCGAGTTAGGCTCGCCGCCCTCACCTCGGACTTGACGATCACGGGCGCCCAAAGTATCTCCGCACCCGTAGCTCCGTGTCAGACGGCGCTGCCGTAGGCGTTACCGTCATCCAACGCGTCCTTTGTCGAGAGGATCCCAGCAGGGAGTTCTCGATTCACGAGACGCCACGGTATGCCATTTCCCCTGCTTGCGGACCCCATTCAAGACGTTGATTCACCGCGGCCCATCGGCGCCGCGATGGGGCTGTCTTGTCGGATTGTTCGTCGTCGGGAGTCCAGGAGTTGCCGTGGCCTTCACCTCAGTCGAAAGGCAGCAACATGAAAATGACTGGCAACACGATCCTCGTCACCGGCGGCACCAGCGGCATTGGCCGCGCGCTCGCTGAAGCCTTCCACGACCGCGACAACCGCGTCATCGTCACCGGAAGACGACAGACCCTCCTTGATCAGATCGCGGCCGAACGTCCCGGCCTGATCGGCCTATCGCTCGACCTTGACGATCCCTCGGCATTGCCACGCTTGTCGGCCGAGGTGCGTTCGAGTTTCCCCGAGCTCAACGTGGTGATCGTCAATGCCGGCATCTCGCGTCCGGAGGACATGAGCGCGGATTGGAATGTTCAGGACGCACAAGCCATCGTCGAGACCAACATCATGGGCGTGCTGCGCGTGACGGCAGCATGTCTGCCGTTGCTGAAGAGGCAATCCAACGCGACCATCATCGCGACCAGCTCGAACCTCGCCTTCGTGCCGCGTGCCGATTTCCCGACCTACTGCGCCAGCAAGGCATTCCTGCATTCCTGGCTGCAGTCGCTGCGGCATCAGCTCCGCAATATCCCGGTCGAGGTGCTGGAGCTTGCGCCACCCTATGTGCAGACCGAGCTCACCGGCACGCAGCAGGCGAGCGATGCACGCGCCATGCCGCTTGCTGCCTATGTCGCGGAAGTCATGCAGTTGCTGGAACTGCGGGGACATCCCCGCGATGAAGTGCTGGTTGAACGCGACCGTGCACGACGATGGGCCGAGCGCGACGGCCGCTATGAGGCGACCTTTGCTGCCCTGAACCCGAGCTGAGGCGAGGCCCAAAACAAATTCGCCCGGGAGTGGACATCCACTCCCGGGCGATCGATGTCTGGGGGGCGTAAGATCTAGTTCGGCACCGCGGCCTTCGACGCGGGCTTTGCGGCCACCGCATTGGCGGTGACGCCGTGCAGGAAGTCGTACGCGGCATGCAGGGCCTTGTCGTCCTCCTCCTTCGGCGGAACGTAGGATTGCGATCCGGTCTGCTCGCCGCCCTCGCCGGCTGAGAGATGCCCGCGCATCTGGGACTCCGCCATGGTGTCCATGCGGCCCTTCAGCTCCGGCGGCACGTCTTGCAGGATCTCGATGTCGGGGGCGATGCCCTGGGCCTGGATCGAGCGGCCGGACGGCGTGTAGTAGCGCGCGGTGGTCAGCGCCAGCGCGCCATTGCCGGCACCGAGCGGAATGACCGTCTGCACCGAACCCTTGCCGAACGAGCGCGTGCCGATGATGGTCGCACGCTTGTGATCGTGCAGCGCGCCGGCCACGATCTCGGAAGCCGAGGCCGAGCCGCCATTGACCAGGACCACCAGCGGCTTGCCCCTAGTGAGGTCGCCGCCATGCGCGGTGAAGCGCTGGGTCTCTTCCGGACTGCGGCCGCGGGTCGAGACGACCTCGCCGCGCTGGAGGAAGGCGCTCGACACCGAGACGGCCTGGTCGAGCAGACCGCCCGGATTGTTGCGCAGGTCCATCACGTAGCCGGTGAGCTTCTCCTGCGGCACTTGCTTGGAGATCGCGGCGATCGCCTTCTTCAGGCCGTCGGTGGTCTGCTCATTGAACGAGGTGACGCGGATATAGCCGATGTCGCCGTTCTCGACGTGGAATCGCACCGGGCGCACGTGGATGATCTCGCGCGTGATCGCGACGTCGAGCGGCGCGTCAGCACCCTTGCGCACGATGGTGAGCTTGGTCTTGGTATCGACCGGGCCCTTCATCTTGTTGACGGCCTGCTCGAGCGTCATGCCCTGCACGGCCTCGCCGTCGATCTTGCTGATGAGGTCGCCGGACATCAGGCCGGCCTTCGAGGCGGGCGTATCGTCGATCGGGGAAACGACCTTGACGAGACCGTCTTCCATCGTGACCTCGATGCCGAGGCCGCCGAACTCGCCGGAGGTGGTCTCCTGCATCTCGGTCCAGGCCTTCGCGTTCATGTAGCGCGAATGCGGATCGAGCGAGGTCACCATGCCCGTGATCGCGCCTTCGATCATCTTGGCGTTGTCGGGCTTCTCGACATAGCTCGCCTTGACGCGCTCGAACACCGTGCCGAACAGGTTGAGCTGGGAATAGGCATCGTCCGCGCTCGCTGCCGCCCGTGCCGCCCATACACCACCGTGCGGGCTGGCGACCAGAAGGGTGAGACACGCTCCGGTGAGCGCGCCCAGAGGGAACAGCAGGGTTTTCCGCATGGGTGGGCTTGCCTTTTTGCTTGGCGGTTCGCTTGAGCTTGCCTGGGCTCGTCTCTCGAGACTTGGGAAGCAGATTTGGGACGCGCCATGCAATTGGCGATCCAGTCCACTTCTCACAATACCATTCTGGTTTCTTCAAGGCCGGGACGCACCGCCGACCGGTACACCGCAAAAATCGCTTCGTTCAGGCCTAAACTTTTGGCAACGTTGCAGGACTGGCCCGCCCCAAGGGGGAATAGGTGCGCCCGTCCACGCCGCGCAGCCATGCCATTTTAGGATGGTTTTGGAGCGCTGGACGGGTTAGGCGATGACACAAGGCTTCAAATTCTCGGGAGGATAACAATGAACGAAGCACCCCGGATCCGGCCGGAACGGAACGTCGAGCTCGGCGCCAGCAACGAGCCGTTCCAGAACCTGCACGAATTCATTCGGAAAGCGCGGGCCAACCTCAACCAGAACGCCTGGGACTACATCGTCGGCGCCGCCGAGACCGAAACCACGATGCGCCGCAACCGCATGGCGCTGGACGAGATCGCCTTCCGCCCGCGGGTGCTGCGCGACGTCCGCAAGGTCGACGGCTCGGTTCAGCAGTTCGGCCGCAAGATGCGCCTGCCGGTGGTGCTCGCCCCGGTCGGCGCGCTCGAGATCTTCGATCCGGATGGCGCGGCGAGCGTCGCGCGCGCTGCCGGCACCTTCGGTGCGGCGCACATGCTGAGCTCGGTGTCCGAGCCCGGCCTGGAGCAGACCGCCGAAGCCGCGCCGGATGCGCTGCGGCTCTATCAGCTCTATGTCCGCGGCGACGACGCCTTTGTCGCCGATGTCGTCAGCCGGGCCGAGAAGAGCGCCTATGCCGGCTTCTGCCTGACCGTCGACACCGCCCATTACAGCCGTCGTGAACGCGACATCGCCAAGCGCTACGTTCGCGAGAGCCGCCTGCGTGCCACCGGCGGCGATTTCCAGAAGGGCCTGGAGTGGCGGACCGTGAAGATGATCAAGGACAAGTTCAGGATTCCGCTGATCCTGAAGGGCATCGCCACCGCCGAGGACGCCCTGATCGCGGTCGATCACGGCGTCGAATGGATCTACGTCTCCAACCATGGCGGCCGCCAGCTCGACCACGGCCGCGGCGCCATGCATGTGCTGCCCGAGATCGTCGAGGCCGTGAAGGGCCGCGCCAAGATCATGGTCGACGGCGGCATCTGCCGCGGCACCGACATCGTCAAGGCGATCGCGGCGGGCGCGGACATGGTCGGCATCGGCCGGCTGCAATGCTGGGCGCTGGCGGCGGCTGGCGAGGCCGGCGTCGCGCGGATGCTGGAGCTGCTGGAGGACGAGGTGCTGCGCTGCCTCGGCCTTTTGGGCGCCACGTCATTTGCCGAGGTGGACAAATCCTGCCTGCATCCGGCGACCGCCACCAACCCGCCGAGCGTGTTCAGCGCATTCCCGCTGTTCGACCACGATCCGTATCGATACTGAGTGAAAGGACGCAATGACTTCGCTCTCTCCCGGCAGCGCGGATGCGCTGCTGTTCGATCTCGGGCGCGTGGTGCTCGACATCGATTTCTCCAAGGCGATCGCCTGCTGGGCGGGACATGCCGGCTGCCAGCCCGAGGCCATCGTCGCGCGCTATGTGCGTGACGATGCCTACCGGCTGCATGAGGTCGGCAAGATCAGCGACGAGGATTATTTCGCCTCGCTGCGTGCATCGCTCGGCATCGGCATTTCGGACGCGCAGTTCCTGGAAGGCTGGAACGCGATCTTCGCCGGCGAGATGCCTGATATCGCCGAGCTGCTGCCGCGCGCGGCGAAACAGATGCCGCTCTACGCCTTCTCCAACACCAACCGGCCGCATGTCGACTATTTCTCGAAGGAATACGGCGAACTGCTCGGCCATTTCCGCGCGCTGTATCTGTCGTCAAGCATCGGCCTGCGCAAACCGGACGCGGAAGCCTTCGACCATGTCGTCGCCGCGATCGGCGTGCCCGCAGGGCGCATCGTGTTCTTCGACGATCTCGCCGAGAACATCGAGGGCGCGCGGTCGCGCGGGCTGACGGCGGTGCACGTGACGTCGCCGCGCGACGTCGGGAACGCCTTGAAGGCATTGGGCATCTGACGATCTCCGCTCAGTGGGAGGCGCAAGGTCGGGCAGCCCTCCCGGAACCAATTTGCCCAAAATGAGGAACCAGAGCGCTTTGTGCATTTTTGTACGGAGTTCCGGGAACGGAATGGCCCCTTCCGGACTCTTGAGTCCGTTGGGACTTCTACACCGGACTTATGGACGTGCTGGGCAAAACCTATCTCACCAAGCAAGCCTCTCTCCTGCTTGAATTCGCAAGAACCACCTCGGATTCTGACCTTTCCGCCAAGCTGATCAGCAAGGCCGCCGACCTGAAATCCCAGGCCGATCCGCTGCCCGACAAGGATCAAGGCCCGAAGGCTCCCGACGTCGCGCTGGACGACGGGCCGGACCGGCCGAGCGGGAGTTGAGCGATGCTGGCCGTGGCGCTCGTCATTCTCGTCCTCGCCATGGCCACCCTCCTGCCGATCGGTCTCGTTCTCTGGATCATGCCACACCAGGCCTGAGCCCGCTTTCCATCCAGGGCCGGAAGCGGCAGGATAAATCGTGCCCGCACCGCAATTTTGCCTCTGCTCCCGCGCTCGGCTAGAAGACTGTCGGAACATTTCGTCCGAACGTGCCGAGCAGGAGTTTCGCCGTGGCCTTGATGCCGGTTTCCGACGCCCTTGCTGCGGTGCTGGCGGGTGCAGAGCCGCTGCCTGCAGAGATGGTTTCACTCGACGAAGCCTACCATCGCGTGCTCGCGCAGGACGTCGCTGCGCGGCGTACCCAACCGCCCCAGGCGATGTCGGCGATGGACGGCTATGCCGTGCGCGCGGCCGACGCAGCGACAATCGATTCCAGGCTGACGATGATCGGTGAGGTCGCAGCGGGCCGTCCGTTCACGGGAAGGGTCGGCGCCGGCGAAGCCGTGCGGATCTTCACCGGCGGCGTCGTTCCCGACGGCGCGGACGCAGTCGTGATCCAGGAGGACACGATCGCCGAGGGCAAGCAAATAACGATCAAGGAAGCCGCGATCGTGGGTCGGCACATCCGCCCCGCCGGGGTCGATTTCCGCGAGGGCGACGTCCTCCTGCGCAAGGGAACCCGTCTGACGGAGCGCGATCTCGCCCTCGCCGCTGGAATGAATCACCCGCATCTCGCCGCCTGCCGCCGCCCGAAGGTCGCGATCCTCGCCACCGGCGATGAACTGGTGATGCCGGGCTCAACGCCCGGGCACGGCCAGATCGTCTATTCCAACGGCTACGCCCTGCACGCGCTCGCCCGCAGCGAGGGCGCCGAGACCATCGACCTCGGTGTCGCCGCCGATACGCTGGAGGCCACCACCGCCGGCATCCGCCGCGCGCGCGAAAGCGGCGCCGACGTCCTGGTCACGACCGGGGGCGCATCGGTCGGCGACCACGATCTGGTCCAGCAGGCGCTGAAGGACGAAGGCATCGCGATGGCGTTCTGGAAGATCGCGATGCGGCCCGGCAAGCCGATGATGCACGGACGCTTAGGGACGATGGGCGTCATCGGCCTGCCCGGCAATCCCGTGTCGTCCTATGTCTGCGCCTTCCTGTTCATGGTGCCGCTGATTCGCGCCCTGTCGGGCCGTTCGGTGATTCATCACCATCGCGAGCGCGTCGTGCTGGGCCGCGATCTCGGCGCCAACGACCAGCGCGAGGATTATCTGCGCGCGCGCCTGGAGCTGCGCGACGACGGCACGCTCGTCGCCCTTCCCGTCAGCCATCAGGACTCCTCTCTGCTTGCGAATCTTGCTGCAGCACAGGTACTTCTCGTGCGCGCACCGTTTGCGCCAAAGGCCGAGGCCGGCAGCCCTTGCGAGGTGCTGCGGCTCCCCGTCTGACCTGCGCGGCCACACGCATTCCGCGCGCTCCGTCTTGTTCACGCTAAATTAAGCAGTTGCGGAACATGTATCGAACATATAGTGTCCGTTCATGATTTGTTTCGAGGATGTAGCGGCTTATCGCTGAATTCATCGTCTCGGAATCGAACGACATCAACCGGGGGACTTTGGTCGAGATGTTAACGCGCAAACAATACGAGCTTCTGCGGTTCATCAGCGAACGCTTGAAGGAAAGCGGCGTGCCGCCGTCCTTCGACGAGATGAAGGATGCACTCGACCTGCGCTCGAAGTCAGGCATCCACCGCCTGATCACCGCGCTCGAAGAGCGCGGCTTCATCCGCCGCCTGCCCAACCGCGCCCGGGCCATCGAAGTGATCAAGCTGCCGGAGCTCCAGGCTGCCGCCGGCAACCGACGCGGCTTCACGCCAAGCGTCATCGAGGGCAATCTCGGCAAGGTGCGCGCGAGCTCCAGCCCGTCCGCAGACGAGGGCGAGCGACCCGTTGCGGTGCCGGTGATGGGCCGAATCGCGGCCGGCACCCCGATCGAGGCATTGCAGACCCGCAGCCACACCATCAGCGTGCCGCCCGACATGCTCGGCTCCGGCGAGCATTACGCGCTCGAAGTGCGCGGCGATTCCATGGTCGAGGCCGGCATCCTCGACGGCGACATGGCGTTGATCCAGCGCAACGAGAGCGCCGATACCGGCGATATCGTGGTGGCGCTGATCGACGACGAGGAAGCCACGCTCAAGCGCTTCCGCCGCCGCGGCGCCTCGATCGCACTGGAGCCCGCCAATGCCGCTTACGAGGTGCGCATCCTGCCGCCAAACCGCGTGAAGATTCAGGGCAAGCTGATCGGGCTTTACCGCAAGTACTGATACCGGAACTACTCATACCGGAAGTAGTCAGCGCCTCGCGCGCGCCTTCGATCGGCATCGCCGATCAGAGATCGGAGCGGATGATGGTCCGCTCCGGCGGGATAGCCCTTCTGGTACTGCACAGATTGTCCGGCCCCTCCTCCTTTCGCGACATCCTCGGTAGGCCGCGCGAAGCAACATCGCTTCGCGGCCTTTCGAGTTCGAGGGAGACAGCCCAAATGCGCCAGATCGTTTGAGCGCAGCCGCAGCGACGCTGGTTGCATCATCATGTCGGCAAGGACACGGCCGTGATCTAGAAAATCCGCAACGACCGCGTACACAGCCGAGCTGACGATACTCGGGCTGGCTGGTTTCGCCGGTCGTTGACGCGCGCCTGCCAAATGCACGGAAGCCGACTTTGTTCCTATCGAATTCGGAAAAGATGGAAAAGATAATGTGATCGGGGCTCGCGGATCCCAGCCGTAGATTTGCCTACAACCAAGCAGACCGTCACGTGCTTCCACTCTGGTAGGGGCCTGCGCCTCCGAAAGAGGTGCGGGTCGCTATCTCTGCATTGAGGAGCACCCGATGTGTGACTACAGCCTGCATGCCGTCGCGACGCGCCCCGCAGAAGTCGGCGAGACGATCGTCACGACAACATTCCGCGGCACCTCGACCCGCGGCTTCGCCTCCGAAGCCGATCTCTCCGTCGCGGTCTGCCTGCTGCCGGGAACGGAGCTCGCTTTCGCCGACAACGTCCGTTACGACAACCGCTGGATCTGGACGCGCACCGTCAACTCCCGCGTCGGCAAGTTCGGCAAGATCGATCCGCACATTCCCGATCGCCATCATGATGCGATTGAATTCCCGGACGGCAAATCCGTGCTGGTGACGCAGCTCGTCGAAGGCCAGCGCGCAACCGTGCTGCAACTGCCCGTGACCCAGCCGATCGGCGAGCGCGAGCACAAGCCGCAGATCATCGCCGACAGTCGCCCGACGGTCACGCGACTGCCGATCGGCTGACGCCCCGGCCGACAGGTCGAGGGCCAGGATTGAAATGCCGTCGCCGGCCGAGGCCGGCGAGCCCGGTGGGTTTTTGTTTCACGACATTCGAGCGGCGAACCTCGTCGCCGCACGAAGTTTGGGCCGTCCTGCCTGAATTTTGAACCTCCGCTCCGCAGCCAAATGACCGATGCTGTCGTGATCTGAGGCGGCGGACACGCTCGATGAAAACCTTCATTCGCGTCGTTGAACTCTGGGTGCCTGACCGGACGCGCATGCGGCTGGAATTCGGCGGCGGCCTCTACGATGAAGGGCTGTCCGCGTTCAAGGCCGTCAGCGAAGAGCTGCACTTCGGATATGACGAGGGGCTTCCAGGCAAGGCCTGGGCCTGCGGCCATCCCGTCATCCTCACGAAATTCGCCAACTCCTATTTCAAGCGGACTGATCAGGCCGTCGCGGCCGGCCTCACTTGCGGCGTGGCGGTGCCGGTGTTCGCGGGCGAATTCCTGCAAGCGGTGATGGTGCTGTTCTGCGGCGACGACGAGGCGCATGTCGGCGCGATCGAACTCTGGCACAACGATCCTGATCTCTCCCACGAGATGGGCCTCGTCGACGGCTATTACGGCGCAGCTGACATGTTCGAATTCAACTCCCGCCACACCAGATTTCCTCGCGGCTTCGGACTGCCCGGACGCACCTGGAAGGCTGGCCTGCCGCTGATCATCAAGGACCTGCACGACGCCAAGAGCTTCCTGCGCTGGGAGGACGCAGCCAAGGTCGGGATCAATCTCGGCGTCGGCGTGCCCTACCGAACCGGCACCGACCAGACCTGGGTCCTGACATTCCTCTCCGCGCAGGCAACGCCGATTGCGCGACGCTTCGAGATCTGGGTCCCTAACGAGGCCCGTTCGGCGCTGGTCTTTCGCGCCGGCGATTGCAGCGCGCACACCGACCTTGACGCGCTCTATGCGACCAGATTCATCGCCCGAGGACAAGGCAGCATCGGCGGCGCCTGGGCCACCGGCATGCCGGCGCTCAACGACGATCTCACCCACGACGGCTCGGTCGCCGGCTCGGACGCCTGCGCAGCGGGGTTGAGGCGGATGGTGGCCCTGCCAGTCATCGGCAACGCAAGGCTCGAGGCCGTGCTGGCCTGGTATCTGTAATCGATCGCGTCAATCGTCGGCCTGCAAGTCGGTCTCCGATGGCGTTGCGTCGCGGCTGCGGGGAGCCGCCTTCGGCGCAAGGCTGCCGTCGAAATCACCTTCGCCGGCACCGGCCGGTAACCACGGGCGGTTCGTGCCTCTTGTCCTCACCGCCTGAACCGAAAAGCCGTCGCCACGCTGGGTCAATGCCAGCGCGCCCTGGCGAGCGAGCCGCGGCCGATCCACCACCATCGCCGCACAATCGGGCGGCGCGGGCCGTGACGTCACCACCAGCGCGGCCCGGCTGCAATCGTCCGCCAATGCGTCGATGCGCGAAGCCAGCGCGACCAGCCGTCCGTCGGCGAGCGGCATATCGTGCGACGAGTCCGGCTGCGTGACGCCGCTCGCCAGCGCGCTACTGCCGGCATCGCGCGGATCGGCGTCGGCAGCCAACCACTCCTTGAGCAGGAAATTGTCCTTGCCCGCCCTGATCAGATGCAAACGCCCGTCTCCGCCGCGCACCGCGACGCTCGCGCCGTCCCCGGCAATCAGGATATCGGGCTGCCGCACCGACAGCCCCCAGCCGATGGAAACGAGCAGCACCATGGCACCGCACCAGCGCAAGGGCGTGCGCAACAGGCTCATCACGATGATCCCCAGGCTCGCGGCGATCAGCGGCGCGATGCCAAAAGCCGGGATGCGGCCGACCGCGCCCGGCAATGCCGCCACCCAGCGCGAGACCGCGACCATCCAGTCGATCCCGATCCCCATCAGCCACCAGAACACGCCGTCGAGCCCGAACGGCGCCGCGAGCAGGCCCAGCAGCCCCGCCGGCATCACCAGCGCAGAGACCACCGGCATCGCGCCGAGATTGGCGAGCACGCCGTAGGGCGTGACGCGGTGGAAGTGGAAGGCGGCGTAGGGCGTGGTCGCAAGCCCGGCGATCAGCGAGGCCAGGAACAGCATCGCGATCTCGCGGCCGCCCCACATCGCGATCCGCGCGGTGGCGGAATGATCGGGGGATGCGAACAGGTTCGGCATGCCGATCTGCACCAACGCAACGAGTCCGAGCGTCGCGGCGAACGACATCTGAAAACTCGGATGCACAAGCGCTTCCGGCGCGACCGCGAGCACGATCAGCGCCGCCACCGCGAGCGTACGGAACGTGATGGCGCGGCGATCGACCATCACCGCGATCAGCACCACCGCCGTCATGAAGAACGAACGTTGCGTCGCGACCTCCGCGCCAGACAAAAGCAGATAGAACGCAGCCGCGACCAGCGCCGCGGCCGCCGACCATTTTTTGATGGCAAAGCCGGCTGGCAGTCCCGGGATCAAGGCCAGCAATGCGCGCACCGCGAAGAAGACCACGCCCGCGACCACCGCCATGTGATAGCCGGAGATCGACAACACGTGCCCGAGCCCCGAGATGAACATCGCGTCGTTCACGGGCGTGGAAATCGCATCGCGCCGTCCGGTGAGCAGCGCTGTCGCGATCGCGCGGTTGTCCCCCTCGAGCGTGGCGCGGATGCGGGCGTCGATCGCATCGCGCAGGCCCTGCATGAAGGCGGCGTAACGCAGCCGCAGGCCGCCGGCATCGGGCGGGATTGAAGCCGTGATCGCGCCCATCACGAAGCCGGAGGCGCCGATGCCCTGGAAGAACATGTCGCGCGAGAAATCGTAGCTGCCCGGGCGCACCGGCGAGAGCGGCGGCATCAGCCGCGCCTTCAATTGAACGAAGCTGCCGACCTCGGGCGCAGTGCCCTTGCGCACCGACAGGCGGACGCGTTCCAGCTTGACCTCGCTGCGCTGCGCCTCCATCGCGGTGACGCGCAGCACGAAACGATCGGTGCGCTCGCGGATGTCGCGGGCCTCGACGAAACCCGACAGCGCCACCGAATAGAGCGGCTTGGCCAGCACCGGGTGGGCGATGCGCGCCGTCTTCCAGGTCGCCACGGCAAAGCCGGAAGCGACCGCCGCGATCATGATCGCGGGCGCGAACAGCCGGCTCCGTCGCAGCAGGATCGCGCCGAGCAGGAGTACGGCCGCCGTTGCCGCGACGACCCATAACACCGGCTCGTGATGAGCAGCGAAGTAGAGCGCGATGCCGCCGCCAAAGGCGACCGGCACCCACGGCAGCAGGCGGCCGGGGCCGGCCTCGGCACGGGCCCATTCGCCTAGCGTTTCGACGATTGCGGGCCAGATGCCAAAGCCCGCGGGGGCAAAGCCGCCGGCCGGGCTAGCGCGGCCGACGGGCCACGTCCCGGCAACTCCCTGGGACCGCACTGGCCGGCCCGGCTCCGCCATGTCCCTGCACCTTACGCGACGCGACTGGCACTGAGGCTACCGGAACGTGCGACCGCGCGAATAGCGGTACAGATCGGGAACAAGAGAAGGCGCCCCCTACTTTTCCTCTTCCATGGTCACGGCGACCGAGGCCTTGGCAGACAGCCGCACCTTGTTGCCTTCGACGTCGGCAACGAGGCCCTTGTCGATGAAATGATGGTGGCCCTTGTGGCTGCCCTCGCCGCTGTCCTTCTTGGTCAGCTTGATGCGGTTGCCTTCGACGCGATCGACCGTGCCGATATGGACGCCGTCGGCGCCGATGACTTCCATATGCTCTGCGATGTTCTGCATGGTGGGTTCCTTTTCCGGCCCCCTCACAACGCCTGAGACGCCTTTCCGTTCGCTGATTACGAGACGTCGCGGACAATTCGAGTCCTTGCGATCTCTGTCGCAAAAGCGCCCCGTGTCAGATCGATTGAGCCGAAAGTCTCATAAGTTGGCAGCCCGTGGTGGGATTACACTACGGTTCCCCGCCTCCCCGACAGACGGGCAGGCCAGTGGTGGCTCGCGGCTCTAAGGCCGCCGGAGCTCTTCTCAGGTGGCGCCAAACGCGCCTGAGGTCAGACGTTGCCGACGCAACTCTTTGAATTGGCGCCTGCAACGCCGCGCATCACGCTCTCCGCGAGAAGATCGACGCTGAATCAAGCGAGGAGACGTTTTGAAACCATAGGAGGCGCACATGCAGGTACCGAGCGATTTTCGCCGCGTGATCATCGCTGCGTCGGTAGGAAACATCATCGAATGGTATGATTTCTATATCTTTGGCAGTCTGGCCGCAGTTCTATCGGTCAAGTTCTTTGAGCAGTCCCACCCCATCGCCGCCCTGCTCAGCACGATCGCGCTGTTCACGGCAGGATTTCTGATCCGTCCGGTGGGAGCATTCCTGTTCGGATGGATGGGTGACCGGGTCGGCCGCAAATATACGTTTCTCGTCACGCTCACCGGAATGGGACTGGGCACGGGAGCGATCGGATTGATCCCAACCTACCAGTCGATCGGGCTGACGGCTGCGATCCTTCTCTTCGGCTTGCGCATGATCCAGGGGCTGTGCCTGGGCGGCGAATATGGTGGCGCCATCACCTATGTTGCCGAGCATGTGCCTGACGACAAGCGCGGCTACTACACCGGCTGGCTACAGACCTCTCCGACTCTCGGGATCGTGGTATCGCTGGCAGTCATCATCCTGACCCGAACCTATGCCGGCAATCAGGCCTTCGATGAATGGGCGTGGCGCATTCCGTTCCTGGTGTCCTTCCTGCTGGTGGCCATCGCGATCTATATTCGCCTCCAGCTCCAGGAGACGCCGATCTTCCAGGAGATCAAGGCCCGCGGACAGATGACGAGGAATCCGTGGAAGGAGGCCTTCCTCAGTTCGAACGTCAAATACATCGGGATCGCCATTGTGGTCCTGATCGGACAGGGCGTGGTCTGGTACAGTGGTCAATTCTGGGCGCTATACTTTCTGCAGCAGGTCTCCAAGGTGGACCCGCTGACCTCGGCCTACATCGTGGGAGCAGCATTGCTCATTGCAACGCCGAGCCTGATCTTCTTTGGCTGGCTGTCGGATCAGATCGGCCGCAAGCCGGTGATCCTCGGAGGCATGCTGCTCGCCGCGATCACGTACTATCCGCTGTATCTGTGGCTGGGATCGGTCACGCAGCCCGGAAACATCAACTATCCGACCGCTATCTTCATCATCTTCATCCTCGTTTGCTACGTCGGGATGGTGTACGGGCCGGTCGGCGCATTTCTGGCAGAATTCTTCCCCGCCAGGATCAGGTACACGTCGGTCTCCGTGCCGTACCACATCGGCAACGGCTGGGGTGGCGGATTGGTGCCGTTCATCACCTCGGCGGCATTCGCCGCGACCGGCAGCATCGGCTACGCACTGATCTACCCGATCGTGGTCCCCGCGGTGTGCTTCGTGCTCGCTGTCTTCCTGATGCCGGAGACGCGCAAGATCAGCATCTGGCAACCGATCGAGCCCAGAGCCGCATTGTGATGGCTTGTGATGGGATGACCTGGTGCAGGACCGCGAGGCCCTGCACCGCACATTTCCTTCGGAATGCCGGAGCCAAATCCCCCCTCTCCGACCGTCAGTGGATAGAGGTCGGCGAAGTTCGGCTAACCGCTCTTGTCAGCCGGCTGGATGATGCCAGCGATCGTGCCACCAGGCGGTGAAGTCACGATCGGTCATCAGTTCCCAGCCGCCGAGCAAGATCACCAATATGCCCGACAATACGCTGCTCACCGTGGCTGATGCTGACTCATAGCCAATGGTCCAAGGCGCCAGCACAAGAGCCAGACCCAGCAGCATTTCTCCCCACTCTTCCAGATATGACGGGATGACAAACGCTTCTACGGCAAAGAGCACGACGCCGAGCCCGAGCGCGATGGTGATCCAGACAGCCGCCCCGGACAAGCCCAGGACGAAGGACGACAGGACCAGCCATACGCCGACCAACAGGCTGGCAGCATCTTGCCAATGTTGGATGCGCATAATGCTCACCTCCCCTCTTCCAATTAGATGGGGCGCACCGATGAAAATGCATCCATCCAACCTGCGTTATGTTGCCGCTGCGCTGATCCGGGGCGCCAATCCTGACACGTATGTCGCTGGAAAGGGCCCCAGCAACCGCCTTGCGTCAGGACGCAGGACGTTCCGCTGCCGCTAGATCAGCGATGTCCGCGACGAGGCGTGGTGATTGACGATCTTCCAACCGCCGTCCTCGCGGATGATCACCCAGCTCATCTTGACGATGAGATCGTCCCGCTCGCCCGCGAGATCGAACGAGATGGTCGCGGCCATGTTGATCAGATCAGGGCCGGCCTGCGCTGCGTTCACGTCGGAGAACACGGCACTCGGCTTGCGCCAGCGCGGCAGGCCGTTGAAATAATCGGCAACGCCGTCCCTGCCCCGATAGAGTTTTGGGTTGGAGCCGAAGAAGAACGCGCTTTTCGAATAGAGCGACGACAGCGCGGCCGCATCGAGCGTCGCGAAGCCGGCGCACCATTTCGCGATGATGGCGGAAACGATGGCGTCGGCCTCTTTGCTCATGTGCGCCTCAACCTTTCGCGACTTCCTTCGCGAAGGTGTCGCGCAAGCCGATGGTGCGCGAGAACACCGGCTTGCCGGGCGTCGAGTCCTTGTCGCGCACGAAATAGCCCTGGCGCTCGAACTGCATCGGCTCGGTGGAGTTGCTCTCCGCCACCGATGCCTCGATCCGCGCGTCCGCGAGGATCTCCAGCGACTGCGGATTGAGATCGGCCGCGAAGTTCGAGGCGTCCGGGCTCGGATTGGCGAACAGCTGGTTGTAGATGCGGATCTCCGCGGGCACCGAATTCGCCGCGGGCAGCCAGTGCATGGTCGCCTTGACCTTGCGGCCGTCGGGCGCGTTGCCGCCCTTGGTCGCGGGATCGTAAGTGCAGCGCAGCTCCACCACCTCGCCGGCGTCGTTTTTGATCACGCCGGTGCATTTGACGAAATAGGCGTAGCGCAGCCGCACCTCGTTGCCCGGCGACAGGCGGAAGAACTTCTTCGGCGGGCTCTCCATGAAGTCGTCCTGCTCGATATAGAGCTCGCGGCCGAACGTAATCTTGCGCGTGCCGGCGCTGGGATCGTCGGGATGGTTGATCGCCTCGAGCTCCTCGGTCTGCCCTTCCGGATAGTTCTCGATCACGACCTTGAGCGGGCGCAGCACGCCCATGCGCCGCTGCGACGTGCGGTTGAGCTCCTCGCGGATGCAGAACTCGAGCATGCCGACGTCGACCACGCTATTGGCCTTGGCGACGCCGATGCGCTTGATGAATTCGCGCAAGGCGGCTGGCGGCACGCCGCGGCGGCGCATCCCCGCCATGGTCGGCATCCGCGGATCGTCCCAGCCGGCGACATGGCCGTCGCGGACGAGCTGAGTCAGCACGCGCTTGGACAGCAGCGTATAGGTGATATTGAGCCGCGCCATTTCGTACTGATGCGGCCGCGAGGGTACCGGCAGCTTCTCGATGAACCAGTCGTAGAGCGGCCGGTGGTCCTCGAACTCCAGCGTGCAGATCGAATGCGTGATGCCTTCAATGGCGTCCGACTGGCCGTGGGCGTAATCGTAGCTCGGATAGATGTGCCACTTGGTGCCGGTGCGCGGATGGTGCGCATGCAGGATACGGTACAGCACGGGGTCGCGCAGATTGATGTTGCCCGCGGCCATGTCGATCTTGGCCCGCAGCACCCGCGTGCCGTTCGGGAATTCACCGGCCTTCATGCGGCGGAACAGGTCGAGGTTTTCGTCCACACTGCGGTCGCGGAACGGCGAATTCTTGCCGGGCTCGGTCAGCGTGCCGCGCGAGAGACGGATCTCCTCCTGGGTCTGGTCGTCGACATAGGCGAGGCCGTCGCGGATCAGCTGCTCCGCCCATTCGTACAGGCGGTCGAAATAGTCCGAAGCAAAGAACAGGTTCTTGCCCCAGTCGAAGCCGAGCCAGCGCACATCGGCCTGGATGGAATCGATATATTCCTGCTCTTCCTTGACCGGATTGGTGTCGTCGAAACGCAGATGGCAGCGGCCCGGAAACTCCTGGGCGATGCCGAAATTGAGCGCGATCGACTTGGCATGGCCGATATGCAGATAGCCGTTCGGCTCCGGCGGGAACCGGGTCACGATCTCCCTGTATTTGCCCTGGTCGAGGTCGGCCTGGATGATGTCACGAATGAAA
Source organism: Bradyrhizobium sp. AC87j1 (assembly GCF_002936975.1). Classification (NCBI taxonomy): domain Bacteria; kingdom Pseudomonadati; phylum Pseudomonadota; class Alphaproteobacteria; order Hyphomicrobiales; family Nitrobacteraceae; genus Bradyrhizobium; species Bradyrhizobium sp. AC87j1. The sequence continues at coordinate 77,532 of NZ_PTFE01000005.1, read as the reverse complement.
TCGCGCCCAACCTCAGCTGCCACCGGTTCTGTCATTACGAAAATCCTGTCGGGAAATCAGCGGTTCTTCTGCCAAATTCGGAAGGCTGAGCCAAGAGCTTAAGCAAGGCCTTGAGCGGGGCCCGGCAGGTCCGCCGACGGGCTTTGTTTATGTCCCGTTCCTGCTATACACCACCGCCTCCAAAGCATAGGCCCTGCCAAGAATGACCGATTCCGTCGTCACACGCTTCGCTCCCTCGCCGACCGGCTTCCTCCATATCGGGGGCGCCCGCACCGCGCTGTTCAATTGGCTGTACGCGAAGAAGCACGGTGGCAAGATGCTGCTCCGGATCGAGGACACCGACCGGGAGCGTTCCACGGAGGCTGCGATCGGCGCCATTCTCGACGGCCTGAAATGGCTGGAGCTCGGCTGGGACGGCGAGGTCATCTACCAGTTCAGCCGCGCCGCGCGCCACCGCGAAGTCGCCGAGCAGCTGCTCGCCGACGGCAAGGCCTATCGCTGCTACGCGACCGCCGAGGAACTAACCGCCATGCGCGAGAAGGCGCGCGCGGAAGGGCGCACCCGCCTCTATGACGGGATGTGGCGCGATCGCGATGCCGCGACGGCCCCGTCCGACGTCAAGCCGACGATCCGGCTGCGCGCGCCGCAGACCGGCGAGACCGTGATCGAGGACCAGGTCCAGGGCCGCGTGATCTGGCAGAACGAGAACCTCGACGACCTCGTGCTTTTGCGCGGCGATGGCAACCCGACCTACATGCTCGCTGTGGTGGTCGACGATCACGACATGGGCGTGACCCATGTGATCCGCGGCGACGATCATCTGATCAACGCCGCGCGCCAGAAGCAGATCTACGATGCGATGGGATGGGCTCTGCCGAGCATGTCCCACATCCCCCTGATCCACGGCCCGGACGGCTCGAAGCTCTCCAAGCGCCATGGCGCGCTCGGCGTCGATGCCTACCGCGCCATGGGATATTTGCCGGCCGCGCTACGCAATTACCTCGTCCGGCTCGGCTGGAGCCATGGCGACCAGGAGATCTTCTCGACCGAGGAGATGATCGCGGCGTTCGACCTCGCCAGCGTCGGCCGTGCCGCCGCCCGCTTCGATTTCGCCAAGCTGGAAAACCTCAACGGCCACTACATCCGCCACGCCGACGATCAATCACTCGTGAAGATGTTCGAGGACGTGCTCGACCATCTCGTGCCCGCACGCGACGAGCTCAAGGCCAAGTTAAACGACACCACGCGCGCCCAGCTTCTCAAGGCCATGCCGGCCCTGAAGGAGCGCGCCAAGACGCTGATCGAGCTGATCGACAGCGCTTATTTCATCTTCGCCGACCGGCCGCTGGAGCTCGATCCCAAGGCACAAGCGCTGCTGACGCCAGAGAACCGCAAGCTGATCGGCCAGCTTCATTCCGCGCTGGAGAAAGTCGAGACGTGGAGCGGCGCGACCACTGAAGCTGCGCTGCGCACTTTTGCCGAGGAAAATAGTCTCAAGCTCGGCGCGGTCGCCCAACCCTTGCGGGCCGCGCTGACCGGGCGGACGACATCGCCTGGTATATTTGAGGTTTTGGACGTCCTGGGACGCCAGGAAAGCCTCGGCCGGCTTAAAGATCAGTCTACGACGTAAGTCGAGCATGCGTGCGGTGATCTTGCAGCGCACACAGCAATAATATACCCATCTCCCCCGTACCTTCTGGAACATCCGGCCTGCCCCGTCATCTCGCAAAGGGGGCCTCCGGCTCCGGCCCGTTTCACCATACATCGGGGACCTCTGATGGACGCAAAACCGAGCAATAAGACCGCTACGCTGACGGTCGGAAACAAGAACTACGATCTCCCGATCCACAGCGGCAGCGTCGGGCCTGATGTCATCGATATCGGCAAGCTCTACGGCCAGTCCGGCCTGTTCACCTACGATCCCGGCTTCACCTCCACCGCGAGCTGCCAGTCCAAGATCACCTATATCGACGGCGACGCGGGCGTGCTGGAATACCGCGGCTACCCGATCGAGCAGCTCGCCGAGAACGGCGACTTCCTCGAGACCTGCTATCTCCTGCTGTTCGGGGATCTGCCGACCGCCGCGCAGAAGAAGGATTTCGACGACCGCGTGACCCATCACACGATGGTGCACGAGCAGATGGCCCGCTTCTTCCAGGGCTTCCGCCGCGACGCCCATCCGATGGCGATCATGGTGGCTGCGGTCGGCGCGCTCGCCGCGTTTTATCACGACTCAACCGACATCAACGATCCGAAGCAGCGCATGATCGCTTCCATGCGCATGATCGCCAAGATCCCTACCCTGGCGGCGATGGCCTACAAGTACACGATCGGCCAGCCCTTCGTGTACCCGAAGAACTCGCTCAAGTTCGCCGAGAACTTCCTGCACATGTGCTTCGCCGTGCCGTGCGAGGACTACAAGATCAACCCGGTGCTCGCTGACGCGCTGGACAAGATCTTCATCCTGCACGCCGACCACGAGCAGAACGCCTCGACCTCGACGGTGCGCATCGCCGGCTCGTCCGGCGCCAACCCGTTCGCCTGCATCGCCGCCGGCATCGCCTGCCTGTGGGGTCCGGCGCATGGCGGCGCCAACGAAGCAGCCCTCGCGATGCTCGCCGAGATCGGCTCCGTGGACAAGATTCCCGAATTCATCGCCAAGGTGAAGGACAAGAACTCCGAAGTCCGCCTGATGGGCTTCGGTCATCGCGTCTACAAGAACTACGATCCGCGCGCCAAGATCATGCAGAAGATGTGTCACGCCGTGCTCAAGGAGACCGGCCATGGCGACGATCCGATGCTGAAGGTGGCGCTCGAGCTCGAGAAGATCGCGCTCAGCGACCAGTACTTCATCGACCGCAAGCTCTACCCGAACGTCGACTTCTATTCGGGCATCACGCTGAAGGCGATGGGCTTCCCGGTCTCGATGTTCACCGTGCTGTTCGCGGTCGCCCGCACCGTCGGCTGGATCAGCCAGTGGAGCGAGATGATCGAGGACCCGCAGCAGAAGATCGGCCGTCCGCGCCAGCTCTACACCGGCGTCACCCGCCGCGACTACGTAGCGATCAAGGATCGCAAGTAAGATCCAAGCCAATACGGCTTTCGAAGCGGCGCCATCGCAAGATGGCGCCGCTTTTGTTTGCGAAACCGGGTCGAACAATTCCCTTTCTTGCTGCCGCGCACAACAACAAGTCCACGCCTGCGGCCGCAAACGCCTTGACAGTCAGAGCGCTCCGCGCGCAAATTCTTACACTAAGTAAGAATGACGACAGGGATGGAAATGCCGGAGCAGCCGAGAAGTCGGCGGCAGACGCGCGCTGCCATTTTGACTCACCTGCTTCAGTCGGGCGGCTCGTTTCGTCCGCCACTGGCCAAGGCCGTGCGCCTGTCGGAAGCGAGCCTGTCGCGCATCCTGCTTGACCTGAAGGCCGAAGGCCTGATCGAGGAAGTGCGGCGCCCTGCCCCTTACGTCGGCGGCCCGACCGGCCTCGTGTCGCTCGATGGCTCGGTCGCCCTCGCAGCCTTCGAGCTGACTGCTCAGCACCTTAGCCTCGGCGTCGGCGGCCTGTCGGGCGAGCTGCACTACACCGAGCGCGTGCCGCTGCCGAAGACGCCGACGGTCGAGACCGTCGGCCGGGCGTTTCGCGAAGCGATGACATTGTTGCGCGACTGGACGCGGCGCCGCCGCGTCGTCCTTTCGCAGGTCGGCGTCTCCATTCCGGGCCTCGGCCGGCTCAGCGCCGCGGGCAACCCCATCATTCCCTGTGACGTCGGGCGCATCAGCGACATGTTCGGCGAGATGTTCGCCGACGTGCCCGTCGAGTTCACCAATTCGGTCGTGGCGCACGCCACATTCCATCGCTGTCGCACCGAAAACTATCCATTCAATGACACGCACCTGTTCGTCTTTGTCAGCCATGGCGTTGCCGGCGCCTGGATGGATGATCCCGTCGAGACCGACGCGCTCCAGCCGATCGAGCTCGGTCACATGGTGTTTGGCGAAGGCGGGCCACGCTGTCGCTGCGGCCACCTCGGCTGCGTCGAGGCCTATACGTCGCTTCCGGCGCTGGCCGAGCTTCTCGGCGTGCCCGAGCCGGAGTTGCTCCAGCTTGGCAGCGATTGGGTCAGCGCGATCCCGATCTCCTCGCGCGTGCGTCAGGAGCTGCGGCATCGCCTGTATCGCCTCGGGCTCGCGATCGGCAACACGCTGAACGTCAAGCCCTGTCACGGCGTCGCCATCTCCGGCTGGCCTTCGCTCCTTGCGGAAGGCGATCGGAAAGCGCTGGTCGACGGCGTCGATGCCTGCCTGCTCGGCGGCCGCAAGCATGCGCAGGTGTCGCTGGCTTTCGTGCCGCCGTCGAACGGCAATGATCCCAGGGCCGCGCTGGCCTTCGCCGCGTTCTGCCTCGCCTGTCGCGGCGGCATGCCGGCCGCGTCGACGGAGGCCGCCTGAGATGGCCTGAAGCTGCGCGGCTCGCGCGCAAGAGAGTTCACACCGGGAGGAACTGCCATGCCGATCACGACAACAAGGCGCCGTCTGCTCGCTGGATCCGTTGCCACGCTCGCACTGCCGGCCTTTGCCCGCGCGCAAGGCGCGGTCAAGCCGCGCCTGACCGCGATCTCGCAATGGTCTGCGGGCAGCGATGGCGCGGCCATCACCGCGCTCGGCAAGAAGTTCGAGGAGAAGGGCGGTGTCTGGCAGCACTCGCCGGTCCCTGGGTTCACCACCGAGATGATGAACAAGCTGCGCGCCCAGATCATGGCCGGCGATCCACCGGCCTGCTCCCAGCTCAAGGGTCCCGAGATTGCAGCCTGGTCGAAGATCGCCCCAACCGTCGATCTCGACGCCGTCGTCGCTGCCGCCGGCTATGAAAAGGTGGTCGCGCCGGACCTTGCGAAATTGCACAAGCCGGGCGGCAAATGGATCGCACTGCCGTTGCAGATCTACAGCACCAACATGCTATTTCTGTCCAAGCGCGCGATGGACAAGGCCAAGGCCGACAAGATCCCCGTCACCTGGGCAGACTTCAACGACCTCGCCGACAAGATGAAAGCGGGCGGCGTCCCCTATCCCGTCGCCAACGGCGGCACCCGCCCCGACGACGGGCAAAAATTCGAGGCCGCCCTGGCCGGCATCAGTCCCCTCGCATACCGCGCGGCCATCATGAATCTCGAGAAGAAGGCGCTGGAGGGCCCCGAGATCAAGGCTGCGTTCGCGCAGGTGCGCAAGATCGCCGACTGGATGGACCCCAATGTCGGCGCCCAGCACTTCTCGACCAATTTGAAGCGCTTCGTCGACGGCGACATGGGCATGATGATCATGGGCGGCTGGGCGCAGGGCGTGTTGCGCAATGCCGGTTTCAAGTTCGAGGACTTCATGATCGCGCCAGGCCCGAGCGATAATAGCAAGCCGGTGTTCCTGTTGAACGCGGATGCCTTCATCTTCTGGCAGCGCAAGGAGCCTGACCTGCAAGCCGGCCAGACGCTGATGGCTCAGCTCGTCATGGATCCGGCGATCCAGACCATGTATTCGCAGATCACGGGATCGATCCCCGTGCGTACCGACGTCGATCTGTCCGGCGAGGGCTGGTCGGACGGTCAACGGCGGACCGCGGCAGCTCTAAAGGACGCCATCGCCAGCAACCAGGCGGTCCTGAGCCTCGCGCACAACATGGCGCAGGAAAACGGCATGACCGCCGCGATGATCGACGTGATCACGGAGTACGTAAAGAACAAGACGATCAAGCCCGAACAAGCGGCCACCCGCCTCGCCGAGGCCGTCGAGGGCGCGCGTTGAGCAATGCCGCCGCGATAAGACCGGGCCGGCCGGCGCTTCCTGAATGGGTGCGCCGTCTGCCCGAATATCTGATGATCTGGGTGCCGCTGCTGCTGTCCGCCGCGCACCTCGTGTCGTTCTCGCTGTGGACGATCTGGATCTCGTTCACGCCATCGACGCTGGTCCCTGTTACGGGCTGGGTAGGCTTGCGCAACTACTCGGCGGTCGCGGCATCGCGGAATTGGCAGATCGCCTTCGACAATCTTCTGTTGTTCGGCAGCGCTTTCGTGCTGCTGAGTTTGGTGACCGGCCTCGCCCTTGCGATCCTGCTCGACCAGCGCATTCGCGGCGAGAACCTGTTGCGATCCATCTTTCTCTATCCCCTTGCGGTGTCGTTCGTGGTCACCGGCACGGTCTGGAGTTGGCTGCTCAATCCTGGCCTCGGAATCCAGAAGCTCGTCCACGATCTCGGCTGGACCTCGTTCAAGTTCGACTGGCTGATCGACCGCGACATGGCGATCTGGACCATCGTGATCGCCGCGATCTGGCAATCCTCGGGCTTCGCCATGGCGCTGTTCCTTGCCGGCCTCCGCTCCGTCGACACCGACATCATCAAGGCCGCGCAGATCGACGGCGCGGGACCGATCCGAATCTACCGGCGCATCATTCTGCCGTCGCTTTGGCCGATCACCATCACCGTCGTCGTGATCCAGTTGCAGTTCGCGATTTCGACGTTCGACCTCGTGCGCGCGCTGACCAATGGAGGACCGGGAATCGCGACCCAGCTGCCGGCACTCGTCGTCTACGACCTGATGTTCCAGCGCAGCCTGCTCGGCCGGGGCGCGGCGGCGGCGGTGCTCATGTTGCTCATTCTTCTCGCGGTGCTGCTGCCGTATGCGGCGTGGCGATATGTTCAGCGACGGCGGGCCGCCCATGCGTGAGCGAACCTTCGCACCAAGCCGGATCTTGATCTACCTCATCGTCCTGCTGATCGCTGCGGCATGGCTCGCGCCATTGGCTGTTGTCGTGCTGAACTCGCTCCGCAGCAACGAGGAGATCGCGCAGGGCTCGATGATCGGCTGGCCGCAGCACTGGGCCTGGAGCAACTACCTGGCTGCCTGGAGCGGCTTCTGCGTTGCCGAGACCTGCGCCGGCATCCGGCCGTACATGCTGAACTCCGCCCTCGTCACGATTCCTGCGACGATCTTCTCGACCCTGCTCGGTGCCGTCGCCGGCTACGCCGTATCGCTCTGGCGTTTTCGCGGCGATACCTGGATCTACGGCATCGTGACCCTCGGCCTGTTCCTGCCCCAGCAGATGCGCCTGCTTCCCTGGACCATCGTGCTGCGCGACATCGGTCTCATCAACACGCTGGCGGGCCTCGTGCTGATTCACACCATCCAGGGGCTCTCCTTCACCACGCTGTTCTGCCGCAACTATTATGTCGCCATTCCCCACGAATTGATCAGGGCCGCGCGCATCGACGGCGCCGGGTTCTTCCGCATCTTCTTGCGCATCATCCTGCCGCTCTCGCCACCGATCCTGATCGTCACCGTGATCTGGCAGTTCACGCATATCTGGAACGAGTTCCTCTACGGCGTGACGTTCACGAGCGGCCAGCAACAGCCCGTCACGGCCGCTCTCATCGCGCTGTCCGCTGCTGTCGCAGACATCCCGCAGCACGGCGTGCAGAGCGCCGCGGTGATCATCGCGGCGCTCCCGACGCTGTTGATCTATCTCCTCGGTGGCAAATACTTCGTCCGCGGCCTGACTGCCGGGGCCGTGAAATGATGGAGTTGTCATGGCAGCACTGAGCATTCGAACCCTGTCGAAGCGCTACGCCAATCTGGAGGTGCTGAAGGGCGTGGATCTCGACATCGAAAGCGGCGAGTTCACGGTGCTGGTCGGGCCATCCGGCTGCGGCAAGTCCACGTTACTCAACATCGTCGCCGGGCTCGATCATCCGAGCGCAGGGACCGTCGAAATCGGCGGACGCGTGGTCAATGACGTCCCGCCCAAGGACCGCGACATCGCCATGGTGTTCCAGTCCTATGCGCTCTACCCGTCGATGACCGTGCGCCAGAATATCACCTTCGGCATGGAATGCCGTCACGTGCCGAAGGCGGAGCAGGACAAGGCGGTCGCGGACGTCGCAAAACTGCTCCAGATCGAGGCCCTGCTCGGCCGCAAGCCGTCGCAGCTCTCCGGCGGCCAGCGCCAGCGCGTGGCGATGGGCCGTGCCCTGGTGCGCGATCCCCTGCTCTTCCTGTTCGACGAGCCGCTGTCCAATCTCGACGCAAAACTGCGCGTCGAGATGCGGATGGAGATCAAGCGGCTACACCAGCGCATCGGCGCGACCATCATCTATGTCACCCATGACCAGATCGAGGCGATGACGATGGCGACGCGGATCGCCGTGATGCATCGCGGCGTGGTGCAGCAGTTTGCCGATCCCGATACCGTGTACCGCTATCCCGCCAATCTGTTCGTCGCACGCTTCATGGGCTCCCCGCCGATGAACACCATGCCGGCGCGGCTCGAGGCCGACGCCGGCGGTCCCGTGGTCGTGATCGGCGCGGGTCGGCCGGACGAAGTTCGCCTCCGCCTGCAGGGATACGATGCCGCGGCACCCTATCTTGGCCGCGAGGTGGTGTTCGGGATCAGGCCGGAATGCATCGCGGAGGGCAACCGCGTGTTCTCCGGCGATGCCCCCATCGTCGTCCACGCGCCGGTGGAGATGGTCGAGCCCACCGGCGCCGAAACCATCGTGCTGCTGCGGCTCGGCGGCGAGTCCGCGCTGGCGCGCATCACGCCGGATATCCGTCCCCCGCCGGGGACGGCAGCCCCCTTCGCGCTGGATACGCGCCGCATCTGCCTGTTCGACCCCGAGACGGAGCGACTGATCGCATGACAAAGACGAGCTATGCCGGACTTGCGGACCGCGTCGTACTGATCACCGGCGGCGCCAGCGGCATCGGGGCCGCCTTCGTGCGCGCCTTCGCGGCCCAGGGCGCGCGCGTTGCGTTCCTCGATGTGGATGAAGAAGCCGGCGGGGCGCTGGTCGCGGAGGTGAGCGCTGCGTCCGAAACCGCGCCCTTGTTCGTGCCCTGCGACCTCCTGGACATCGAGGCCTTGCGCGCGGCCATGGCACAGGTGCAGCGATCGCTCGGTGATGCCGCAGTGCTCGTCAACAATGCCGCCAATGATCAACGCCAGTTGCTGGCCGAGGTGACGCCAGCAGAGTTCGATTGGATGATCGGCGTCAATCTCAAGCACGTCATCTTTGCTGCGCAAGCGGTGGTGCCGCAGATGCAGGCGCGCGGCGGCGGCTCGATCATCAACATGTCGTCGATCGCCTGGATGCGCGGTGCACCGGCGCTGCCGGTCTACGCCGGGGCAAAGGCGGCGATCGTCGGTTTCACCAACTCGCTGGCCCGGCTGGTCGGCCCCGACCGCATCCGCGTCAACGCGATTGCGCCGGGCATGGTGATCACCGAACGTCAACGCCGGCTGTGGTATCCGGACGAGCAGGTCATCACCGAAATGCGCTCGCGCCAAGCCGTTCCGGATGCAGTGACGCCCGAGGACATCGCCAACATGGCGCTATTCCTCGCCTCCGACGAAAGCCAGCGCATCACCAGCCAGTGTTTTCGGGTGGATGCAGGACTTGCGTAGAACTTGATCCGGCCACACTGGCGCAACGTTCACGGTCTCGTAGGGTGGGCAAAGCGGAGCGTGCCCACGAATTCTTCCCATCGCGACGAATCGTGGGCACGGCGCGACGCGCCTTTGCCCACCCTACGAGACCTCCGTTACCGCCTGCCCTTGCCCATCGTTGCCAGCACGATGTCGGCGGCGAGCACGCTTGGCGATTTGTTGCCGGTCGACATGATCTGGTCGAGCCGGGCAAAGGCCTCGACCTGCTGCTTGCGCAGCGGCGAATCCGTCAGCACCTCGGCGAGTGACGGCGCCAGTTTCTCCGGCGTGCACTCCTCCTGCAGGTACTCCGGAATGACATCCTTGCCGATCACGAGATTGGCGAGGATCACCGAGGAGACGCGGATCGCGCGGCGCAGGATGAAGGCCTCGATCGCACCGACGCGATAGGCCGTCACCATTGGAATACCCGACAGTGCGAGCTCCAGCGTCACCGTACCGGATTTGGCCAGCGCCGCACGAGCGATCCGGAACACGGCGCGCTTCTCGTTTTCGCCGGTCACGACCCTTGGCTTGACCGGCCAGCTCGCGATGCCTTCGCGGATGGTGGCCTCGAGATGCGGCATGGTCGGCAGTATCAGTTCGAAGGCGTGGCCTTCCGCCTGCAAGCGGCTGAGCACCCCGCCAAACACGTCGAGATGGTTCCTGACCTCGCTGCGGCGGCTGCCGGGCAGCACCAAAAGCACCGGTGGCTCGCCGTCGCGACGTGCCTGCTCCTCCGCGTTCGGCCGCAGCGAGGGCAATTGCTCGATGAGGGGATGGCCGACATAGCTGCATGGCGGTCCGCCGAGCTTGCGGTATTCCTCGGGCTCGAACGGCAGCAGACCGAGCACATGGTCGACATAACCGAGCATGGTCCGCGCCCGCCCCGGCCGCCACGCCCAGAGCTGCGGCGAGACGTAATCGACGACCGGGATCGCCGGATTCTTCGCGCGCACGCGGCGGGCGACGCGATGGGTGAAATCTGGACTGTCGATGATGACGAGCGCGTCCGGCGCCGCGTCGGCCACGGCGTCGGCCGTCTCGCGGATCAGCCGCAGAATTTTCGGCAATTGCTGCACCACCGCGGCAAATCCGACGATCGACAGCTCCTCGATCGGAAACAGCGATTCCAGCCCTTCGCGCGCCATGGTACGGCCGCCGACGCCGACGAACTCCACGCCGTCGCCGAGGCGCTGACGCAGCACCTTCATCAAGGCACTGCCGAGCCGGTCGCCGGATTCCTCCGTGGCGATCAGGAAGATCTTGCGTTTGGGATCGCGCGACTGCATCACGCCGGCAGACCGATGACGAAGAGATATTTGGCGTCCGCGAGGCCGATCATCGCCTGCGGCTCGGCGGCGATGGTGTTGCCGGCGATGACAGCGAGGCCCGCAAGGCCGGCCGCCGCGACGCCCTCGATGGTACGCGGGCCGATCGTCGGCAGGTCGAAGCGCAGATCCTGGCCGCTCTTCGGCGCCTTCACGAGCACGCCGCGGCCGGCGGCCGCGCGAATGCGTCCCTCCTCGCGCAGCCGCGCGACGCGCGCGAGCAGCGCGTCGGTGCCCTCGATGTCCTCGACCGCCACCACATGGCCGTCGATCACCACCGCAGCCTGGCCGATGTCGAACGGGCCGAGTGCGGTCAGCACCGCGCGGCCGCGCGCGATGTCGGTCTTGCTGGTATCGCTGGGCCAGGCGCGACTGATGCAGCCCTCGGGCATCAGGAGATCGGGTGCGAGGTCCTTGATGCCGACCATGCGAAAGCCGTCCTGCTCGAGGATGCGGCCGACGCCGGACAAGAGATGATCGTCGCCGCCGCGAAAGGCGCGGATGACGTTGCCGAGCAGCCGCATCGTCTTGACGTCGAACCGGATCTCGGAGAGCGAGGGCCGCACCAAGGTGCCGATGAAGATCAGGTCGCGGCAACCCTCCTCGCGGAACAGCCGCATTGCGCGGCCGAGCTGGCCGACAGAGATCCAGCGATGGCGGAATTTCTCCACCCGCGCGGGATCGCAGGCCCCGCGCAGCGGAAACAGCACCGGCGTGATGCCGCGGGCGGCAAGCGAGTCGGCAACCGCAAACGGCATCGCCCCGCCGCCAGCGACGATGCCGACCGGCGATGAGATGTCCGACGCCGCCGATGTCATGTCCGCGGCCATCCCAAAATCACTTCGCAATGGCAGGAAGACAGAGCGGTCGCTTGCCCTTGCCGATGAAGTCGAGGATTTCGGCGATCGCCGGATCTTCACCCGCAAGCGGCCTGGATGCCTCTAACCGCTCGGCGAATGTGCCTGGGCCATGGAAGAGCTTTTGGTAGAACCCGCGCACCGTCGCCAGCCGCTGCTTGGTGAACTTGCGCCGCTTCATGCCGATCAGGTTGAGGCCTTCCAGCGCCGCATATTGGCCGTTGACCAGCCCGAACGGGATGATGTCGTCGCGCACGCCGCACACGCCGCCAACCATGACTTGCGGCCCGATGCGGGTAAACTGGTGCACTGCGGACAGACCACCGATGAAGACGAAATCGCCGATCTCGGCGTGACCGCCGAGCGTCGCCGAGGTCGCGAAGATCACGTCGTTGCCGACATGGCAGTCATGGCCGACGTGGCTGCAATTCATGAAGTAGCCGCGATCGCCGACCGTGGTGATGCCACCGCCGGCGACCGTGCCGGCGTTCATCGTCACGGACTCCCGGATGGTGCAGCCAGATCCGATCTGGAGCTTCGTCAGCTCGCCCCGGTAGCTGAGCGACTGCGGTGGCGTGCCCAGCGAGGCAAAAGGATAGATGATGCAATCGTCGCCGATGGTCGTCTGCGCGGTGATGTGCACATGCCCGACCAGCTTGCAGTTCGCGCCAATCACGACATTCGGGCCGATGATGCAATACGGCCCGATCTCGGTGCCCTCGCCGATCACGGCGCCGTCCGCGACCCGTGCGGTGGGATCAATCTTGCTCATCAAGCAATCTTACTCGTCAAGAAGGTCTGGTTATGCGTTGAAGTCGCTCAGTTTTCCGGTGGTTAGCGCGACTATGCCCGATCTGTCCAGTGACGTATCATCTCTGCCTGTTTCAAGTACCGGATGAGGCGGTCGTCCCGGCTCATCAACAACTTCATGCGGAGCTTCAGCTTTCATGGTCAGGGCCCTGGCACTTCTGCTCGCACAACTCGCGGCCGCACCGATCGTGTCCGAGACGGTCGAGACCGGCGAACGCCAACCTATCGACCTCGCGACATTCGAATGCCGCGACATCAGCCGCAGCACGGTGCTTCAGCGTGTCTGTTACGACCGCGCGCAGCACGACCTCGTCGTCGCGACTGGCGGCAGCTATGCGCGCTATTGCGGCGTCGCGGCCGAGACGGCCGACCGTCTCCTGGGCGCGCCGTCCATGGGTCAGTTCTTCAACCAGAACATTAAGCGCGAGGCCCCCGGTAGCCGCTACGATTGCGGCGCGTGAGCCCGACCAGCGCGACGCGCGTGCCGCTCAGTCCGTCAGCATGGCGCCGACGTCGGCTTCCGCAACCACCTGCCCGTTGACCTTGGCGTCGCCGTGAAACCACCACATGGCCTTGCGGCGGCCGACCGAGCGCATGTGATACTCGATGGTATCGCCCGGCAGCACGGGCTTGCGGAATTTGCACTTGTCGATGGTGAGGAAATAGACCGCCCGCGGCTTCTCGGTGCCTTCGACCGACTTGATGCCGATCACGCCCGCGGTCTGCGCCATCGCCTCGATCATCATGACGCCGGGATAGACCGGTCGCTCCGGGAAATGCCCCTGGAAGGCCGGCTCGTTGAAGGTGACGTTCTTGATGCCGATGCCGCTGTAGTCGGCCCGGATGTTGATCACGCGGTCGATCAGCAGCATCGGAAAGCGGTGCGGCAGCGTCTGGAGGATGGCATTGATGTCCACCAGCTCGAACTTAACAGGTGATTCCTCCGTCATTCCCGTCCCTCATCCTTCGGATCAGCCCTGCTGTCGCGTACCAAGCGCTCCACCGCGATGATCTCCTTGAACCATTGTTTGGTCGGCTTGGCGAAAAAGCCACCCCAGCGTCCGCCCGGCGGGATGTCGTCCTTGACGCCGCTCATCGCGGTCACCTGGGCACCATCCCCGATCTTGAGGTGGTTGTTGATGCCAACCTTCGCTCCGAGTGCCACGTTGTCGCCAATGGACAGACTGCCGGCGAGCCCGATCTGGGCGGCCAGCAGGCAATGCCGGCCGATCGTGACATTGTGACCGATCTGGACCTGATTGTCGATTTTCGTACCCTCGCCGATCACGGTGTCGCGCAAGCTGCCGCGGTCGATCGTGGTCCCGGCGCCGACCTCGACGTCGTTCTGGATCACCACCCGCCCGGTCTGGGGCACCTTCAGATGGCCCTCGGGGCCGAAGAAAATGAAGCCGTAGCCGTCCTGGCCGATCGAGCAGCCGGGATGGATCAGCACATTGTTGCCGATCAGGGCGCACTGGATCGCGGTGCGCGCGCCGACATTGCAGTCCCGGCCGATCTTGACGCCGGGCCCGATCACCGCCCCGACGCCGACCACGGTGCCGCTGCCGATCTCCACATCCGGGCCGATCACGGCCAGGGGATCGACGATCACGCCGTCCTCGAGCCGGGCCGAAGGATCGATGATCGCCGACGGCGCGATGCCGTCATTGCCGACCCAGGATTGGGGCCTCAGCGCTTCGCCGTGCCATTCCCGCGCGATCCTGACAAAGGCCCGGAACGGCTGCGCCACCCGCAGCACGGCCACGTGCGCGGGCACCTGGGGCTCGAAGCGCGGGCTCACCAGGCAAGCGCCGGCCTTGGTCGCCTTGAGCTCGTCGGCGTATTTGAGGTTGTCGAAGAACGCCAGATGCATCGGGCCCGCTTCGTCAAGGGAAGCAAGGCCCGTGATGATGTGGCCGCCCCTGGCGGGATCGACCAGCTGCGCCTTGGTCAGCGTGGCAATGTCAGCCAACGTTGAGGCAGGCGGCTTTGTGAAGAAGGTCGGCTGCGCCATTCCACCCCGTCGCGGTCCGGCTTCGGCATGAAGCGGTCGAGCCGCATCATGCTCCATCTCTTGGATTGGCACGATCCCTTTCGGAAACCGGTTCCGGTGATCCGGATCGTGCCGTGCTGATCGAATTAGAACGTGGTGCCGCCGCCGAACCGGAACTCCTGCGTGCGATCGTACTTGCCCTTGCTGAGCGGCACGGCGTAGTCGAAGCGCAGCGGACCGAACGGTGACTGCCAGATCAGACCGACACCAACCGACGAGCGGATCACCTTGCTGTCGTCATAGACGAGGCCGGTACAGGTTCCCGCGGTCGATGGATTGATGGACGACGGGATACAACCAGGTGCATTGACTTCGTTGGTGCCAGTGCCAGTGACTGGGTTAAATGCCCAACTGGTTGGTCCCTGGTAGTCGTAGAGGCCGCCGGCATCGGCATAAACCGCACCCTTCAGACCCACTTCCTTCGGCAGGAACCAGAACGGCATCTGCAATTCGAGCGAAGCGCCCCAGTACTTGGTGCCGCCGAGCGCGTCCTGCGTACCGAACGGATTCAAATCGCGCGGGCCGATGCCGTTCGGGGCAAAGCCGCGGACGAGGTTCGAACCCATCTGGAAGTGATCGAGCATGCGCAGATCGCTGCCCATCTTGTTCAGCATGCCGCTCTGCAGGCGGACCAAGCCGACGATGTCCGACACCAGCGGAGTGTAGTACTTCGCATCGATGACCGACTTCATGTAGGAGACGTCACCGCCGACGCCGGCGAAATCCTGGCGGAAGTCGATGAGCAGACCGTCGGTGGGGTTCTTGTTGTTGTCCAGCGTGTTGTAGGTCAGCGTGTAGCCGAGCGCCGAGGTCAAAGTCTTGCCGTTGGCAAGCTCCTTGCGCACCGGCAGCGAGGCTTCACCGTCGCTGTAGCAGCCGAGGCCGTTGGTCGAGGTCAGATCCGGAACGCCGCCATTGGCATTGACGAAGGCCGGACTCGGGTTGAACGCCGAGGTGCCCAGGTTGTTGTTACAGTTCGCCAGATAGTACGGCAGCGAGATTTCCTGCTGGTAGATCGAGTAGCGCAGCTGGAGCGCCAGATCTTCACGTAAGGAGAAGCCGAGGCGCGGCGAGAAGCCGAGCGTCTTGGTGCCGTAGGAGATGTAGCTGTTGGACAGCTGCTGGCGCTGATAGAGGTCGAGGCCGAGCGCGACGCGGTAGTCGAGCAGATACGGCTCGACGAACGACAGCGAGTAGCCGCGCGCATATTGGCCATAGGTCACCGACGCCTTGGCGAACAGACCGCGGCCAAGCAGGTTGCGCTCGGAGATCGAGACTTCGGCCAGCGCGCCGTCGGTGGTGGAGTAACCGCCCGAGATCGAGAAGTCGCCGGTCGATTTCTCTTCCATGTCGACGATCAGGACCACACGATCGCTCGACGAGCCGGGCTCCGTCGTGATCTTCACGCTCTTGAAGTAGTCGAGGTTCTTCAGGCGCCGCTCGGCACGGTCGACCAGGGCGCGGTTGTAGGCGTCGCCCTCGGAGATATCGAACTCGCGGCGGATCACGTAATCGCGGGTACGCGTGTTGCCGCGCAGGTTGATGCGCTCGATATAGGTGCGCGGACCTTCGTCGATGTTGAACACGACGGAGACGGTGTGCGCCTCGAAATTGCGGTCGCCGCCGGGCCGGACCACGGCGAAGGCGTAGCCGCGGCGCGAGGCCTCGATCTGCATCTCCTCGACCGACTTCTCGACCGATTCGACGTTGTAGAGCGAGCCGACATTGACGCGCGAATAAGCGCGCATCGACGAGGGATCGAAGTTCGGAATGCTGGAGCGGAAGTCGAGCGCGCCGACCCGGTACTGCGATCCTTCCTCGATCTTGAAGGTGACGTTGAAACCCTTCTTCTCGGGATCGTATTCGGTGAGCGCGGCCACCACCTGGACGTCGGCGAAGCCGTTCTTGAGATAGAAGCGGCGGATCAGGTCGCGGTCGGCTTCGACGCGGTCGGGATCATAGATGTCACCGCTGGCCAGGAAGCTCAGCAGGTTCGATTCGCGGGTCTTGATGACGTCCCTGAGGCGATAGGACGAGAATGCGACATTGCCGACGAACTCGATCGACTTGACGCCGGTCTTGGCGCCCTCCTCGATCGTAAAGATGAGGTCGACGCGGTTGTTCGGCTGCTCGATGACCTCGGGCGTGACGCGCACGTCATAGCGGCCGGACCGGCGATAGATTTCAGCGATTCGCAGCGTGTCGGACTGCACCATGGCGCGGGAGAAGGTGCCGCGCGCCTTGGACTGGACTTCAGTGGTGAGCTGCTCGTCCTTGATCTTCTTGTTGCCCTCGAAGGCGATCCGGCCGATCACCGGGTTTTCCACCACGGAGACGACGATTTGGCCGCCGCCGCCGCGGTTAATTCTCACGTCCTGGAACAGGCCGGTCTCGATCAAGGCCTTGAGGCCGTCGTCGATGGCGCCTTGATCCAGGCGCCCGCCCGGACCCGGCTTGAAGTAGGAGCGGATCGTCTCCACCTCGACCCGGCGATTTCCTTCGACGGAAATCGACTGCACGGTCTGAGCGAGCGCAGACGAAGACACAAAAACAGCCCCGACCGGGGCAATCACCGGCGCGCCGAACATGATCAGGGTTGCGAGCAAGCCCCCCCGGAGTCGCAGTCCAAACTTCATCGCGCAACGCGCCCTTATCATTCCGAGCCAGACCCAACCCCAACGCCGGTCTGGAAGATTCCCCAAGTTCAGGCCGCTTGTAGCCAATTTCACCGACGCCGCAAACGGCCGAAAGCGCCGTAATTTCAATTTCATTCCAAGACGTTGCTCATCAGCAACGCCACAAAAAAGCCTCCATCAAGATGCCGCCATCCGCAGGATGTCGTTATAGGTCGCAAACACCATCAACATCAGCACCAAACCGAGCCCGATTCGGAACCCCATCTCCTGAGTCCGCTCGGACAGGGGGCGGCCGCGGACGACCTCCGCCGCATAGAACATCAGGTGGCCGCCATCGAGCAGCGGGATCGGGAACAGGTTCAGCAGGCCGATCGACACCGACAGCACCGCGCAGAGATTGATCACGAACTGGAACCCGGCGCTGGCCGCCTGCCCGGACATCTTCGCGATGCCCAGAACGCCGCTGACCTCGTTCGGATTGCCGTTTCCGACAAACAGCGAGCCCAGGAACTTGAAGGTGCTGGTGATGATGAACCAGACCTGCTCGACCCCGATCTTGAGCGCCTCGCCGACGCCCACCGGGGCGGTCGAGGCCTCGCCGGCCTGAGATTTATGCTCGACGCCGAGCACGCCGAGACGGTGGCTGTTGCCGAACGGATCCTTGCGCTCGAGCAGGGCCGGCGTTGCGGTCAGCGAGACGATGGCGCCGTCCCGCTTCACCTGGAAGGCAAGAGCCGAACCCGCATTCATCGCAACGATTCGCTGCATGTCGGCAAAGCTCTCGATCGGCTTGCCGTCGATCTGGACGACGACGTCCCCGATCTTGAAGCCGGCCGCAGCTGCGGCGCCATCGGCGACGACGCCATCGACCCGCGCGATCGTGCTCGGCTTGCCGTAATACAGCGCCATGCCCGCGAAGATCAGCGCGCCCAGGATGAAATTGGCGATGGGTCCGGCCGCGACGATGGCGGCGCGCGGGCCGACCTTCTTGTGGTGGAAGCTGCCGGCGCGCTCCTCGGTCGTCATGGCCGCGAGCGTCTGGGCCGAGGGAGTCGAGGCCTCGCTCTCGTCGCCGAAGAACTTGACGTAGCCGCCGAGCGGGATGGCCGAGATCTTCCAGCGGGTGCCGTGGCGGTCATTGAAACCGACCAGCTCAGGTCCGAAACCGAGCGAGAAGGTCAACACCCGAACGCCCGCCCAGCGCGCGACCAGGAAATGGCCGAGTTCGTGGAAGAACACGACGATCGTCAGGACGAACAAGAAGGGAACCGCGTAGCCGAGGAGCCCATGGCTCAACGTATTGAAACTATGGACAAAAAAGTCGATCATCGAATTCCCTCATCCAGCGCCGCAAGGCCCTGGCCCCGAACCATCTAGGATGCCTTTAAGGCAATTTGAGGCAATAGGGCGGCAGCTCTATTTCGAGCAACATGGTCAACAGAGATCGCATCATCGGCGGACATCAGGGGCGCCTGGTTCCCGCTGCGGATCCAGTCGTCCAGTGTTGCCTCCACCAGCCGGGCGATCGCGCCGAACCGGATCTTGCCGGCGATGAACGCGGCGACCGCGACCTCATTGGCCGCGTTGTAGACGGTGGTCGCCCCCTTCCCGGTCCGGAGCGAATCGAAAGCCAGCCGTAATCCGGGGAAGCGCTCGAAGTCCGGTGCCTCGAAGGTCAGCTGGCCGATCTTGGCGAGGTCCAGCTTGGCCGCCGGCCCCTTGATCCGGTCGGGCCAGCCGAGGCAATGCGCAATCGGCGTGCGCATATCGGGCGCGCCGAGCTGGGCCATCACCGAACGGTCGGAGAACTCGACCATGCCGTGGATGATCGACTGCGGGTGCACGAGGACGTCGATCTCGTCAGGCGACAGCGCGAACAGATAGGACGCCTCGATCACCTCGAGGCCCTTGTTCATCATCGACGCCGAATCGATCGTGATCTTCTGGCCCATGCTCCAGTTCGGGTGTTTCAGGGCCTGCTCGAGCGTGGCCTGCTCGATGTCGGCCGGCTTCCAGGTGCGGAACGGGCCGCCCGACGCGGTGATGATGACGCGGACGAGTTCGTCCCGATTGCCCGAGGCGAGCGCCTGAAACAGCGCATTGTGCTCGGAATCAGCCGGCAGGATGCAGGCGCCCGCCTTGGCCGCACGCTGCATGAAGAAATCGCCGGCGCAGACCAGGCATTCCTTGTTGGCCAATGCCACATGCGCGCCGCGGTCGACCGCCGCCAGCGCCGGCTTCAATCCGGCAGCGCCGCTCACGGCCGCCATCACCCAATCGGCCGGACGCGCGCCGGCTTCGATCACCGCGCTTTCGCCGGCGCCGCATTCGGTGCTGGTCCCGGCCAACGCGGCCTTGAGCTCGGCGAGCTTGGAGGTGTCGGCGATCGCGACGTAGCGCGCGGAAAATTCCTTCGCGAGCTTTGCCAGCGCTTCGACATTGCTGTTCGCCGTCAAGGCTTCGACGCGGTAGCGCTCGGGCGAGGCGCGCAGCAGATCCATCGTGCTGTCGCCGATCGAGCCGGTGGCGCCGAGAACCGTGACGCTGCGGACG
Source organism: Bradyrhizobium sp. AC87j1 (assembly GCF_002936975.1). NCBI lineage: Bacteria > Pseudomonadati > Pseudomonadota > Alphaproteobacteria > Hyphomicrobiales > Nitrobacteraceae > Bradyrhizobium > Bradyrhizobium sp. AC87j1. The sequence goes on along the minus strand of NZ_PTFE01000005.1, from coordinate 57,820 downwards.
CTGGACGCCGCAGCCTTGTTATTACGCAATGGGACCGCGCTCATATCCTCACCAAACCATAAGACCGCTTCCGGCGCTATGCACACCATGGCGGAGAAAGCCGATAATCCATGCCGCCAGGATGGCGGCGACAAAACCGTCCAGGCGGTCCATAAGCCCGCCATGGCCGGGAATTAAGTGACTGGAATCCTTGACACCGAAGCGCCGCTTCACCGCGGATTCGAACAGATCGCCCAGTGCCGACACCACCGAAAGGATGGCACTGACCAGCAGCAATGGTCCCATCTTTCCGAACCCGCAAGCCGCAAAGCCCACCGCAACCAGAAGGCTTGCGACGAAGCCGCCCAGGGCCCCGGACCAGGTCTTTTTCGGGCTCACGCGCGGCCAGAGCTTCGGCCCGCCGATGCTGCGACCGGCAAAATAACCGCCGATATCGGTCGCCCACACCACCAGCAGCACGAACATCAGCGCGGAGAAGCCGTTGACGAGATCCTTCCGCACCAGGATCGACGCCAGCAACGCCGCCGCCGCATAGGCAAAGCCCGTCGCCGCCCAGATGAACTTGCCGCGCGCGATCAGCGTCACGATCGCGCCGCCGACGAGGCCGACGATGACGGAGGTCTTGAGCCCTCCAAAAGCAACCGCGGCCCCCATAATCGCGATGACGATCGTCCCAGCCCCGGTCAGCGCCGCCGAGCCCGCGCCGACGACCGTCAGCCATTCCGCGAACAGCCCGATCGACACCAGGGTGACGAGCAGCGCCCACAACCAGCCACCGGCATAAGCGACCGCGATGGTCAGCGGCGCCAGCACCAGCGCTGCGAGGACCCGCATCACCAGATTGTTCGGGGCAGGCTTGGCGCCCGCCGGTGCGGCGTCTTGTTCGCTCACGAGGCAGTTTTCGCGACCAGGCCGCCGAAACGGCGCTCGCGCCTGGCGAATTCGGCGATCGCGCTTTCCAGCGCCGCCTTGTCGAAATCGGGCCAGTGGATCGGCACGAACACGAGTTCGCTATAGGCGGCCTGCCACATCAGGAAGTTGGACAGGCGCTGCTCGCCGCTAGTGCGGATGATGAGATCGGGATCGGGAATGTCGGGCGCATCGAGATGGGCTCCGAGCGTCTCGGCGTCGATCGAGGCAGGATCGCGCCTGCCTTCCGCGACTTCGCGCGCGAGCTTCTGCGCCGCCTTCGCGATCTCCTGCCGCGAGCCGTAATTGAAGGCGACGACGAGCGTGAGGCGCGTGTTGTCGCGCGTCAGATCTTCCGCCTCGTTGAGCAGCGCGCAGATGTCGCCCTCGAGCCCGTCGCGCTCGCCGATGATGCGGACCTTGACGCCGTCGCGATGCAGGCTGGCGAGATCGTTGCGGATGAAGCGGCGGAGCAGACCGAAGAGATCGCCGATCTCGCTCGCCGGACGCGACCAGTTCTCCGACGAGAAGGAGAAGATGGTGAGGTAGCGGATGCCGAGCTCGTGCGAGGCGCGCACCACGCGGCGCAACGCCTCGACGCCGCGGCGATGCCCCTCCGCACGCGGCAGACCGCGTGCGGCCGCCCAGCGCCCATTGCCATCCATGATGATGGCGACATGCGCGGGCGCCTCGGACCGATCGGGTCCTTCCGTTGCAGGCGCGGCGGCGTTGGACATTGAAGGTGGCCTTAAAGCATGATCCGGAAAAGTGCGAAGCGGTTTTCCGAAAAGATCATGCGCTTACAATAACCTGAAGCGCGATGACAATTCATCGCGCTTCAGACGGTGAGGATTTCTTTTTCCTTGGCGGCCAGCAACTGGTCGATTTCGGAGATCGTACCGTCGGTCGCCTTCTGCACCTCGTCGGCGTGGCGCTTCTGGTCGTCCTCGGACATCTCGTGATTCTTCTCGAGCTTCTTGAGCACGTCGAGGCCATCGCGGCGGACGTGGCGCGCGGCGACCTTGGCGGCTTCCGCATATTTATGCGCGACCTTCACCAGTTCCTTGCGCCGTTCCTCGTTCAGCTCGGGGATGCGCAGGCGCAGCACCTGGCCTTCGGTCGCGGGCGACAGGCCGAGGTTGGAATCGACGATCGCCTTCTCCACCGCCTTGACCATCGACTTGTCCCAGACCTGCACCGAGATCAGGCGCGGCTCCGGCACGCTGACGGTGGCGAGCTGGTTGAGCGGCATGTGGCTGCCATAGGCGTCGACCTGCACCGGATCGAGCATCGAGGCGGAGGCGCGCCCCGTCCGCAGGCCGCCGAGCTCGTGCTTGAGGGACTGGACGGCGCCCTGCATGCGACGCTTCACTTCGTTGAGGTCGAAAGTACCCGTGGACATCACGTTTCTCCTTCAAAATCCCGGCGACCGCTCCCGCGATTTTCCCTAAAGGCGCGCGACAGATGAGCGGTCAGCCGGCGACAATGGTTCCGTGGCCGACGCCACGTAGAATCGCGCCGATCGAACCCGGCTCCGCGATCGAGAATACGATGATAGGCAGAGACGTCTCGCGAGCAAGCGCGAAGGCGGTCGCATCCATCACCTTGTAGCCGCCCTCGATCGCCTGCGAATGGGTCAGCCGGTCAAACCGCGTGGCGGCCGGATCCTTCTTCGGATCGGCCGAGTAGACGCCGTCGACATTGGTGGCCTTCAGGACCACCTGGGCGCCAATCTCGGCGGCCCGCAGCACTGCGGTCGTATCTGTCGTGAAGAACGGATTTCCGGTCCCGCCGCCAAGCAGCACGATCCGGCCCTCGGCGAGATATTTGTGCGCCGCAGCACGGGTGAACAGCTCGGAAATCTCGGGCATGACGAAGGCCGACAGCGTGCGCGCCGGCGTGCCCTTGCGCTCGATCGCCGATTCCAGCGCGAGGCAGTTCATCATGGTGGCGAGCATGCCCATGGTGTCGCCGGTCGGGCGCGACACACCGCGGGCGGAGACCTCGACGCCGCGCACGATGTTGCCGCCGCCGATCACGACCGCAACCTCGGTACCGAGCTTGCGGGCCGCGATCAGATCGTCCGCAACCCGGTCGACGGTCGGCTGATCGATGCCAAAGCCTTGCTGTCCCGCGAGATATTCGCCGGACAGCTTGATCACGACGCGACGATAGACCGGATCAGACATGAGCACTTTCCTTGTCCGAGCGCCGCTTCCGGCGGCACGCCGGAAGGAACGTTCCGGCGCTTACTTCTTGCCGCTGGCCGCAGCGACCTCGGCCGCGAAGTCGCTTTCCTGCTTCTCGATTCCCTCACCGAGAGCATAGCGCACAAAGCCGGCGATCTTCAGGGCACCGCCGACCTTGCCTTCGGCTTCCTTCAACGCCTGCGCCACCGACTTGCCGGTGTCGTGGATGAAGGCCTGCTCGAGCAGGCAGACTTCCTTGTAGTAGGTCTTGAGGCCGGACTCGACGATCTTCTCGATCACGTTCTCCGGCTTGCCCTGCTGGCGATATTTGTCGGCGAGCACGTCCTTCTCGCGCTTGACGACCGCCGGATCGAGACCGGACGGATCGAGCGCGAGCGGGTTGGCGGCGGCGATGTGCATCGCGATCTGGCGGCCGAGCGCTGCGAGCTCATCGGCCTTGCCCGGCGATTCCAGCGCCACGATCACGCCCATCTTGCCGGCGCCCTCGACGACCGCGCCGTGGACGTAGCTCGACACCACGCCCTGGCTCACTTCGAGCGAAGCTGCGCGGCGCAGCGTCATGTTCTCGCCGATGGTGGCGATCGCGTCATTGATGGCGGCTTCGACCGTGACGTCGCCGACCTTGGCGGCCTTGATCTTCTCGACATCGGAGCCGGCGTCGAATGCGACCTGGGCGACCATCTTGACGAGGCCCTGGAACTGGCCGTTGCGCGCGACGAAGTCGGTTTCGGAGTTGACCTCGACCACGACACCCTTGGTGCCCTTGGTGAGGGCGCCGATCAGGCCCTCGGCCGCGACGCGGCCCGACTTCTTGGCGGCCTTGGACAGGCCCTTCTTGCGCAGCCAATCCTGCGCCGCTTCCATGTTACCGTCGTTTTCGGTCAGCGCGGCCTTGCAGTCCATCATGCCCGCGCCGGTCGACTCGCGCAGGTCCTTGACCATCGCAGCTGTGATCGTTGCCATCGTTGAAAATCCTTTGTGCCTGCTGGTTCGCCGCGGCGTGGCATCGAAGCGCCCCGCCGCGGTCCATCTCAGGGATTCGCGTCAACTGAATGAAATGGTGGCCGGATCTTGTCCAGCCAACCCATCGCTCTCTTGACTATTCCGCTTCCGCGGTCAGCGCCTTGGCCTTGGCCACCCAGGCATCCGCGCGGCTCGGCAGACCGACTTCTTCGCCGATCTTGTGCGCGGTGTCGTGATCGAGCTCGGCGAGCTGCCAGAAGTGGAAGATGCCGAGGTCGTTGAACTTCTTCTCGATCGCACCCGACACGCCCGGGAGCTTCTTGAGGTCGTCGGCGGTGCCGCGCGGGCCGGCAAGGCCCTGGAAACCGCTCGTCGAGGCGGCCGGCAGCTCTTCGGCGACCGGGCGAACCGAGGCACCGACGTCGATGCCGGAATCGCCCTGGGCGCGCCCGATGCCGTCGATCGCGGCGCGCGCGATCAGGTCGCAATAGAGCGCGATCGCACGGCCGGCGTCGTCATTGCCCGGCACCACATAGGTGATGCCCTTCGGGTCCGAATTGGTGTCGACGATCGCGGCGACTGGAATGTTGAGGCGCTGGGCCTCCTGGATCGCGATGTCTTCCTTGTTGGTGTCGATCACGAAGATCAGGTCGGGCAGACCGCCCATGTCCTTGATGCCGCCGAGCGAGCGGTCGAGCTTGTCGCGCTCGCGCTGAAGCGTCAGGCGCTCCTTCTTGGTGTAGGAGCTGGCATCGCCGCCCGCCAGCACGTCGTCGAGGTGACGCAGGCGCTTGATCGAGGCCGAGATCGTCTTCCAGTTGGTCAGCGTGCCGCCGAGCCAGCGCGAATTGACGAAATACTGCGCGCAACGCTTGGCAGCGTCCGCGACGCCGTCCTGCGCCTGGCGCTTGGTGCCGACGAACAGGATGCGGCCGCCCTTGGCGACGGTGTCGCTGACCGCCTGCAAGGCGTTGTGCAGCAACGGCACGGTCTGCGCGAGATCGACGATGTGGATGTTGTTGCGGGCACCGAAAATGAACGGCGCCATTTTCGGATTCCAGCGGTGAGACTGGTGACCAAAGTGCACGCCGGCTTCGAGCAGCTGACGCATAGTGAAATCGGGTAGTGCCATCGTTCTAATTCTCCGGTTGGTTCCTCCGGAAGCGTGTGAGCAAAACGGAGCGTTGTCGCCCCGGCTGCCACCGGACGGCCTTGTGAGCCATGCTTCCGTGTGAGATGCGGCGCTGTATAGCGCCATTTCGGCCAGAAGCAAGGAAATAAGGGCCTTTCGGGGGCGGATTTCGCCCGCGAGAGGCCCCTTCCCTGAAGACCGGGCCGCTCCCTAGCGCCCCGACCAGCCACTCGACTGGCACTTGACTAGCACCTGGGCTGGTTCGGCGGGCACTTCTTGGCCGCCGGCGGCGGGGGTGCGGGACGCGGCGGAGGCGCGGCCGGGCGCGGCGGAGGTGGTGGCGCAACGGCCATACGCGGCGGCGGCGGCGGTGCCGGTCGAGCCACCGGCGGCGGTGGAGCGGGCCGCGCCATGGGCGGAGGCGCCGGCCGCGCGACGGCAACCGGAGGAGCCGGGCGTGGCGGCGGAGGTGCGGCCATCCGCGGCGGCGGTGCCGTCACCCGTGGCGGGGGTGGCGGCGTGGGCCGCGCCACAGCCTGGGGCCGCGGCGGCGGTGCAGCCGGTCTGGCCGCCTGCGGCGGGGCCGCCGATGGCAGATGCTGGGGCCTGATCGGCTCACGTGCCGCCGAAGGCGGCGGCACGATCGGCCTCCCGGCCGCGGCCGGAGGCGTCGCCGGGGCGCCCGCAGCGGCGGGCGGCGAGCCAGCAGGCTCACGGGTCGCGGACTTGGGGTGATCCGCAGGCCCGGTGCCGGGCGGCGTCTGTGCCACCGGCGGCTTGGGGGGCTGACCGGGCACAGCAGTCGGATTTGTCACGGTGGGCGCAGCCGTTGCCGGCGCGGCAGCCGTTGGCGCATTGGAATGGGCAGGCAGCGTTGTGCCCGGAGCAGCCGTCGTGCCGGGAGCAGCCGTGGTCGGCGCCCCCGGACGAGCCAGCGGAGTCGCACCGGGTGCGGTCGCCGTCGGCGGCACGGGCCTTCCGCCCGGCAAAGGCCCCGCCCCCGCTGGCGGCGCCGGCGGCCCGCCATGGGCGCCAGGAACCGGCAGCGTGTTGGCCTGGGGCAGCCTGGTCTGCGGGGCAGGTGTTGGCGCCGTCTGTGGCGCGATGGATGGCGCCGCCGTCGGCGCGACTGCCGTCGGCGTCGCCGGAGGCGTCCCGGGCCTCGCCGTCGGCTGGATCGTCGCGCTCGGCGGCATCGGCGCCTTGCCCTGCTGGATCAGCGCGGCGCGCTGCACGACCGCCTGCGGCACGGCAGGTCCGGCCGGGTTGGCACGGCCGGCGATCGCTGGCGCCAGATTGCCCGGTCCTGCCCCTGCCCCCGCAGCGGGTGCTGGTGCAGGCGGGCGGTTGATCACGGTGTTGATCACCGTCGTATTATGGATGTTCTGGTAGATGATGTTGTTCGGCGGCGGCGCGACATAGACCGGCGGCCTGACGAACACCGGGATCGGCACGAACACCGGCTGCGGCAGCACGAACAGGCCGACCACGGGCAGTGGCGGCGGCAGCACGACGAAATCCGGCGGCGGCGGCGGCAGATAATAGACCGGCGGCGGCGGAGGCGGTGCGAAGCCGAAGTCGGGATCGCTGAAATACAGCACCGGACGGTCGACATAGACCACCTCCTCCGGCGGCGGTGGCGGCACGTCGTAGTCGATCATCGCAAAGCTCGGCGGCGGCTCGGCCGGCGCGGTGAGGATCGCGAGGCGCCGACGCGCGTCCGCCGCATGCGGCCCGCGCGGATAGCGGCGCAGATACGACCAATAAGCTTCCGGCGTGTCGTTCCGGAAGGTGCGCCGCCAGGTGATCGCCTCGCGGCGCGCCGCGACGATCGCCATCACGCGCTTGGCCATGGGATCGCCGGGATAGGCCGCAAGAAACTCCTCATAGGCCGGCAGCGTGTCGCGCTCGAGTGCGGCGGCATAGGCATCCCGCACGCCGAGATCGCGGATCGGCTTGCTCCGGATCGCGGCGACCTGGTCGGGCGCGGACTCCGGCGGCGGCGCGTCGGGCCCGCGCTCGAAGAACGAGAATGGCGCCGATATCTTCTGCTCGTTCCAGGGCACTTGCGCGCCCTTAGAGGCCTCGTTGACGCGCAGGCGAACGCGGTCGAACACCTCAGGCAGCGGCAGGCCGCCGGTCCGGATCATCTCGGCCAGCGACTGGGCGTAGATGCCGTAAGGCCCCGCCTCCTCCGGCGCGACCGTGCCGGGTGCGGCGTTGAACGCGATCAGCATGTTCGGCTCGGGCTCGACCAGCGCCAGACCGCTCGCGATCGGCTGGCCGCCCTCGATGAAGGGCTGCGCGCGGGCCGCGTCGAGCACGATGATGTTGGCCTTGAGCGGGATCGAAGCGAGTTGGCGCACGTAGTCGCTGATCCGCAAGGCCTCGGTCGGAACGTCGGTGTCGCGGGTGATGTTGGATTCGACCGGGATGAAATAGTTCTCGCCGGCAAGCTGCATGCCGTAGCCGCCGAGATAGATCATCGCGACCGTGCCCGGCCCCGAGGCCTGGGCCTTCTGGATGAAGTCGCGAAAGCTCTTGCGCAGCGTGTCGCCGTCGAGATCGCGGGCACCGACGACGTCGAAGCCGGCCGCCTGCAGCGTCTGCGCGATCAGGCCGGCGTCGTTCGCAGTCGTTGCCAGCGGCGACTTGGCATAGGCGCCGTTGCCGACCACGAGCGCGATGCGCTTCTCCTGCTGCTGCGCGTTTGCTGCGCCCGGCATACCGGCGGCAAGGGCCACGATCGGCAGGAGAAGGCAAATGAAGGTTCGAAACGTCCCACGCATGGCTTGCTTGCCCGCTACTGTAGTTGAGGTGCCACCACGCATGAGGCGCGCAGCCGGCTGAACGGCGGTTGAACGAAATGCTCGGATTGAGGCAGTGGCGTGGCCACGCGGCTGCTGGCGTCAGCTTCAGGTCAGCCTCAAGTCGGCCTCACCTTACTCCACAGCTTGCAGCTCGGCGAGCTTCGTTCGCGCGGTCGCCTCGTCCAGCGCAACGAGCTCGGCCGGCCCGGGATTCGCCTCTCCTGCCGTCGCGATGGAAACGGCTACAAGCCCGACCAGGCCGCCGAGGACCGCGCCGCCCGTCGCGGCATCGTGCTGGCGCGATCGGGCCTCGGAGCTGCTGCACACGACGCCCGATGCTCCAAACGCCGGGCTTTAGCCCTGGGCGATCAACTCGACGGTCCCCGTGTTCAGCCGGTAGATGCCGCCGACCACCTTGAGCTTGCCCTGTTCGACCGCTGCGTTGAGAAGCGGGGCGGCCGATTTCAGCTTGGCAACGTTGTCGATGACGTTCTGGCGAATGGCGTTGTCGAGCGCGTTCCCGCTCTGCTTGGCCGCCGTCTTCACCGAAGGTGCGATCGCGGAGACCAGTGTGGGGATGTGTCCGGGCAGCGGCTTGTCGTCCTTCAGCGACTTGATGGTCGCATCGACCGCGCCGCAATTGTCATGGCCGAGCACCAGGATGAGGGGTGTGCCGAGCACGGCAACGGTATATTCCATGCTCGCGACCGTCTCGTCGCCGGCAAAGTTTCCGGCGACGCGGCACACGAACAGATCGCCGCGTCCGCTGTCGAAGGCATATTCGGGCGCGATGCGCGAATCGGCGCAGCTCAAGACCGCCGCGTAGGGATTCTGGCCGCTGACCAGAGCCTCGCGCTCATGCTTGAAATCGTGGCGGCGCGACACACCCGACACGTAGCGCGAATTGCCCTCCATCAGCCGCTTGAGCGCAGCATCGGGTGACAGCACGTTCTGGGGTTTGGGTGGCGCCTTCGCCTCCTTGGCCCACGCGGTCCCGCCAAACGCCGCCGCCCCGAGCGCCGAGGCGGCAAGAAGCATCATTGAGCGCCGGGAGGGAGCAACCGATTGATGCAGATTTTCAGAGCATTTGTCGCACATGGCTGTCTCCTGGCTTCCCGCCGAACGAGATTGTCGAAACAACAACTTATAGCTGCGTGCCAGCGACTTCGAAACCGCGCGCGGGCCAAATAGTTAAGCTTTGGTTTGCGGCGGTGCCGACAGTATCAGAGCTGCTGCACGTCCACCACGCCCGCGACCGCCTTGATCGCGCCGGCAATCTGCGGCGAAACCTTGAAACGACCGGGCAGCTTCATCTCGACCTCGGTCTCGAGGTCAAGCATCATCACCAGCGAGACCTCGCCGTCGCCGTTGGAGCGCGGTGCGATGCCCGGACTGCCGACCTTCGGCGCAGCGCCATTCGAGGCGGCCATATCGGGCCCGGCCAAACGCTTGGCGATCGAGTCCAGCGGCTTGGTATCGCGCACGAAGATGCGCAGGCCCTTCTGCGTCTTGGCGGCGGCGTCATCCAGCGGCTCGGCATGCAGCACGCGGGCGCGAACGTCCTCGCCCTGCAGCTCGGCGCCGAGCTGCAGCAGCACGGCAGCGCCCGGCTCCAGCACGTCGCGATATTGCGCGAGACCTTCGGAGAACAGCACCGCCTCGAAGTGGCCCGTGGGATCGGAGAGCCCCATGATGCCCATCTTGTTGCCGGTCTTGGTGCGCCGCTCCATGCGCGAGACCACGGTGGCCGCGACCTTGCCGGCGGTGGCACCGGTCTTCACCGCGCGCGAGAATTCCGCCCAGCTCTGCACCCGCAGCCGCTTCAGCACGGTGGCGTAATCGTCGAGCGGATGGCCCGACAGGAAGAAGCCGACGGCGTCGTATTCGCGGCGGAGCTTTTCGGCCGGCAGCCAGGGCTCGATCTGCGGCAGCATGATGGTCGGCGCATCCGCCGACATCCCGAACATGTCGTTCTGACCGATGGTCTCGGCCTGATGCGCGCGCTGGCAGGCGGCCAGGATCGAATCCGCGCCGGCGAAGACACGGGCGCGGTTCGGCTCCAGCGTGTCGAAGGCGCCGGCGGCCGCGAGACTTTCGATGATGCGCTTGTTGATCGCGCGCGGATTGACCCGCGCGGCGAAGTCGGCGAGCGAGGTGAACAGCCCGCGCTTGGTCCGCTCCTCGATGATCTGCTCGATCGCCTGGATGCCGACGCCCTTGAGCGCTGCGAGCGCGTAGTAAATGACCTTGTCGCCGACCTCGAAGGTCGCGCCGGAACGGTTGATGTTCGGCGGCTCGACCTTGATGCCGAGGCGCTGCGCCTCGGAGCGGAATTCGGAGAGCTTGTCGGTGTTGTTCAGATCGAGGGTCATCGACGCCGCGATGAACTCCACCGGATAATGCGCCTTCATATAGGCGGTGTGATAGGACACCAGCGCATAAGCCGCCGCGTGGCTCTTGTTGAAGCCGTAGTCGGCGAACTTCGCCAAGAGCTCGAAGATGGTCTCGGCCTGCGCCTTCGGCACGCCGTTCTTCACCGCGCCCGCGACGAAAATGTCGCGCTGCTTGTCCATCTCGGCGCGGATCTTCTTGCCCATGGCGCGGCGCAGCAGGTCGGCGTCGCCGAGCGAATAGCCCGACATCACCTGCGCGATCTGCATCACCTGTTCCTGGTAGATGATGACGCCGAACGTCTCCTTCAGGATCGGCTCCAGCACGGGATGCAGATATTCCGGCTCCTCGTCGCCGTGCTTGCGCGCGCAATAGGTCGGGATGTTCGCCATCGGACCCGGGCGATACAGCGCCACCAGCGCGATGATGTCCTCGAAACGGTCAGGCCGCATGTCGACCAGCGCGCGCCGCATACCCTGGCTTTCAACCTGGAACACGCCGACCACCTCGCCGCGCGCCAGCATCTGGTAGCTCTCGGCATCGTCGATCGGCAGCGTCGCGAGATCGACGTCGATGTTGCGCGGTTTGAGCAGCTTACAGGCGACATCGAGCACGGTCAGCGTCTTCAGGCCGAGAAAGTCGAACTTCACGAGGCCCGCCGGCTCGACCCATTTCATGTTGAACTGGGTCACCGGCATGTCGGATTTGGGATCGCGGTAGAGCGGCACGAGCTCGCTCAAGGGACGATCGCCGATCACGATGCCGGCAGCATGGGTCGAGGCGTGGCGGGTCAGGCCTTCCAAGCGCTGGGCGATGTCGAAGGCACGCGCCACGATCGGATCTTCGTCGCGGAACGCCTGGAGTTTTGGCTCGCTCTCGATTGCGGCCGCGAGCGTGACGGGCGCGGCCGGATTCTGCGGCACCAGCTTGGTCAGCTTGTCGACCTGGCCATAGGGCATCTGCAGCACGCGGCCGACGTCGCGCAGCACGCCGCGCGCCTGCAGCGTTCCGAAGGTGATGATCTGCGCGACCTGGTCGCGGCCGTAGCGCTCCTGGACGTACCTGATCACCTCGCCGCGGCGGTCCTGGCAGAAGTCGATGTCGAAGTCCGGCATCGAGACACGTTCGGGATTGAGGAAGCGCTCGAACAGCAGGCCGAATTTGATCGGGTCGAGATCGGTGATGGTCAGCGCCCACGCCACCAGCGAGCCTGCGCCGGAGCCGCGGCCCGGCCCGACCGGAATGCCCTGGCCCTTTGCCCATTTGATGAAGTCGGACACGATCAGGAAGTAGCCCGCGTATTTCATGCGCATGATGACGTCGAGCTCTAACGCCAGGCGCTTGCTGTAATCCTCGTCCGTCATGCCCTGCGACAGGCCGTGGACCCGCAGGCGATTGGCGAGCCCCTCCTCCGCCTGGCGCTTCAGTTCCGCCGCCTCGACTGCGGCGGCATCCGAGCTCGACGCGGCACCGACGGTGAAGAACGGCAGGATCGGCTTGCGCGTCATCGGGCGGAACGAGCAGCGCTCGGCGATCTCCACCGTCGAGGCCAGCGCCTCCGGAATGTCGGCGAACAGCACCGCCATCTCGGCGCGCGTCTTGAAGCGATGATCCGGCGTCAGCTGCTCGCGCTCGGTCTCGGCGATCAGCCGCCCGCCGGCGATGCACAGCAGCGCGTCATGCGCTTCGTAATCGTCGGTCGCAGCGAAATACGGCTCGTTGGTCGCGACCAGCGGCAGTCCCTTGGCGTAGGCGAGGTCGATCAGGCCGCTTTCGACCCGCCGCTCCTTCTCGGTGTTGTGACGCTGCAATTCGATGTAGAGGCGGTCGCCGAACAGGCCGGCCAGACGCTCGCAGCGCAGGGCGGCGAGCTCGGCATGACCGCCTGCAAGCGCCAGCGAGATCGGCCCGTCGGGTCCGCCCGTCAGTGCGATCAGCCCGTCGGTCTCGCCCTCGAACCAGTCGAACTTGACGAACGGAGCGTGGCTATCCGGCGATTCGAGGAAGGCGCGCGAGTTGAGCCGCATCAGGCTGCGATAGCCGCGCTCCTGCGCGGCCAGCAGCACCACGCGCGACGGCCCCATCGCGTTGCGCGCATTCGGGTCCTGGTCGCCGAAATCGATCGCCAGCTCGCAGCCGACAATCGGCTGGATACCGGAGCCCGCCATCTTGTCCGAAAACTCCAGCGCACCGAACAGATTGTCGGTGTCGGTCAGCGCCAGCGCCGGCTGGTGGTCCTTCTTGGCAAGCTCGGCGAGCTTGGCGATCTTGATCGAGCCCTTGAGCAGCGAATAGGCCGAGTGAACGTGAAGGTGGACAAATCCGGCGCTCGGCATGGTCGCGTGACGGCCTCTTGTAGATGGAATGGAGCGGTCGCCGGCTCCTCAAGGCATCACTCGCCGTTTGCCTTCGTTTGCCGACTCGCCTCGCAATGGTGAGGTGTCGCAGCTTCAGAGTCCACGCCGGAGCGGCCAATTGGCCGCGTCGTCCTGCTTTTCCCCAAGGGGGTACCGGTAAAGGGGAGCAGCGGTTTACAAAACCGCTGCTCCTAGAGCTGCGGTATGACCTGCGCCCAGATCGCGATCATCCCGACGAACAGCGTGATCGACGCCAGTGCGGCGGCCTCTTCCACGAAAACCCTGAACATGGCTTGCTCCCTTGTTGGAACGTATGAAGAACATTGTTCTCATTTCGTTCTCAAGAGTCAAGCGTGGCGGACAACCTCCAGGAGCAATGGTTAACTCGCTGAATTCACGCAACAAAAAAGCCCCGGCCTAAGCCGGGGCTTTTCGAGGATCGCTCGATGACGAGCGATCAGTCTCAGTAACGGCCGAGGATCGGGCCGCCGAACTTGTAGTTCAGGCGGACGAGACCCATGTCGACGTCCTGCTTGACGCGCTCGACAGCGCCGCTGGCAAAGGTGATGTCGTGGTCGCCGAGGAAGATGTGATTGTACTCGACGCCGACCGTCCAGTTCGGAGCAAACCCGTACTCCAGGCCCGCGCCAACCGTGGCACCCCAGCGGGTCTCGTCAGCCCGGTCGAGGTTCGCACCCGTGACGGTGCTGTAGACGTCGTACTTGTTGCTGACGACAGCCGCACCGCCCTTTGCGTAGAGCAGGACGTTGTTCCAGGCGTAGCCAACCTGACCGGTGATCAGACCGAACGAGTCGACGCGCGTGCGATTCCGGAATCCGGTGATGCCGCTGATGTTGTCACCCGAGAAGTCGGCCCAGTTGCCCTGGCCTTCGATGCCGAACACGAACTGGCCGGACTGCAAACGATAACCGACCTGACCACCGACGGTGCCGCCGGTCGAGTTGTGCGAGCCTTCCGCACCGAAGCCGACCAGGTTCCACGACGTGTCCGCCGAACCGCCGCCGCCGTTGACGCCGATATAGAAGCCGCTCCAGTCATAGACCGCGGCGATCGCCGCCGGCGGCGCCTTGGTGTACGGCCGAGCTGCGAGGTCGGCAGCCAGCGCCGGCGCAGTCGCGCTCAGCGCGACAAGGCTCACAGCGGCAAGCAACAAATTCTTCTTCATTTGAGTCCCGTTCCAGTTTCGTCGTTAGGCCCCCTGGCCGCAGCGTGGTGATAACAGTGATCGACGGAATTGCTGTAACCTCGACGCAACAGTTCGCTCCAAAGGCCCGCGCTTCATTAATGAAGATTTATCAGCGCGTTCTGGAAACCCTTTGAAATAAGTGTTTTCTGTAGTTCCATTGTCGGCGACACGAGATAAATTGCATGCGCGCGTAACAACGTCGCGCGCACATTCGCGTGATGGAGAATTGAAGATGCGCAGACGAATTGTCCTCCCCATTGTCGCCACACTTTCGCTCGCACTCGCCACATTTGCACTCTTGTCGAGCGCATCAACACCCGCACGCGCGTTCGGAACGCATCATCCATTCTGCCTCACCGGCGATGAATGGCCGGGCCTGAGCAATTGCAGGTTCGACACCTACGCGCAGTGTCAGGCAAGCGCATCGGGACGCGCGCTGACCTGCATCGCTAATCCGTATTTCGCCGGCCAAAGCGACGACCCCTACGCCTATCAGAATCGTCCGCGCGCGCAGACGCCCGGCTATTCACCAGGCTACTTCCTGCGCTGAGATGCGCCACGCTCGCCTCGCACTGGTCGTGATCGGCCTGCTTCTCGTGGGCGGATCTGCACGCGCGCAGACCTACGATCCGAGCTATCCAGTGTGCATGCAGATCTACGGCCCGGTCGGCTATTTCGACTGCCGCTACGGCTCGCTTGAGCAGTGCCGATATCTCGCCGTCGGGCGTTCGGCGAGTTGCGTGGTGAACCCGTATTTTCCGCAGAAGAAACCAACGCGCCCTCGCCGCTCGAGCGCGCCGCCTCGCCCCGGATCCTAACCGTTCAGTTTCCGGCGGAGATAGGGCGGCGTAGGCGTGCGGCGAATGCCGTCATCAGCTCAGCTCTGCCAGGGCGTGCTGCGGATGCGCGTGCACGCATTCGGCTTGCGGAAGCTGGGATCGTGATCCTCGATGTAGTCGAAATTGACCGTCCCGAACGTCGTCTGCGGCTTCTTCAGCGCCGAGCAAGTCTGCACCTTCAGGAACTCGTTCTTGAAGTCACCGCGCGGAAACGCCGAGATCACCTGGTCGCGCTGTTCCGGCGTGTAGTCGTCATACCCAATGCCCACGACGTCCACCAGGACACCAGCGTTGGTGAGCGCGATTTCCGGCCGCATGAATTGCGGAATGCCGGGCGTGGTGTGCAGCGCGATTGCCTCCCACACCAGATCGGCTTGCGGCTCGGCGATGCCGCGCGCCCGCAAGAACTCACGCGCAGCGTCGGCTCCGTCAACCTCAAATCGCTTTGTCTGCGTGTGGTAATGGTCGACGAGGCCGAGATCGTGAAACAACGCCGCGACGTAAAGAAGTTCGGGATCGAATTTCAGCTGCTGACGCAGCCCCTTCATGGCGCCGAAGACGTAGACCCGGACGGAATGGTTGAAAAGCATGTCGTCTTCGTAGCTGCGCACCAGTTCAGCCGCCTCGCGCGCCAGCTTGCTGTCGGGGATTTTGACGCCGGAAATCACGCTCATCATCTTCAAGCTCCTGCTTTGCATTTCGGCTGATGCCGCGCGATCCGTCAGGCCGCCTTATCGAGCGCGGCCTGCGGAGTATTCCGGAAGCTGATCGACATGCGATTGTACGCATTCATCAGGCTGATTGCGATCGTGAGATCGACAAGCTCGCGCTCGCTGAAGACCTTGCGGGCGGCTTGATAGGCTTCATCGGGCACGTTGGTCTCGGCGACGCGGGTGACAGTCTCGGCCCAGGCGAGGGCCGCGCGCTCGCGTTCGTCGAAGAGATCGCCGGCCTCGGCCCAAGCCTGCAGCAGCGCGAGCTTTTCGACCTTCACACCGCCCTTCAGCAGATCCCGCGTGTGCATGTCGAGGCAGTAGGCGCAGTTGTTGATCTGCGAGACGCGCAGGTAAGCGAGGGTCACCAGCGTCGCGGGAAGCCCGCTCTGCATGACGTAGCCATAGACGCCGCCCAGTGCCTTCGCGCCTGCCGGTGCAATGTGGTTGTAGTTGAGACGTTCACTCATCCGCTTTCTCCTTGATGATCGAGGGAGCCCCTCTTTCCTCCCTCAGATGCCCCTGCCGTGGTCTATAAAAAAGAACCAAGAACGCGAGAAAATCGTGTACCAAGGATCAATGACCAGATCGCTGCGGCTGAAGCTCGACCGGTCGGCGAAGACGCCGCTGGCGGAGCAAATCCACAGGGGGATCAGGGCCGCCATCGAGCGCGGCGTGCTCGCCCCGGGCGCGCGCCTGCCCTCATGGCAGGATTTGGCGGCCCAGCTTGGCGTCGCGCGCGGCACCGTGCGCTCAGCCTATGAAAAGCTCTCATCGGCCCAACTGATCATCGCGGCCCGCGCGACAGGCACGCATGTCGCCGACCGACCATCCATTCCCGTGCGTCGGGACAAGGCGCCGGACCCCGGCTCGTTCATGGAGATGTACCAGGAGCTCACGGCGGGGCCGGCGATCTTCCAGATGGGCGTGCCTTCGCAGGAGACCTTTCCTGCGACGCTGCTGGCGCGAATGCGCGCACGGGCGGTTCGCGTCGAGATGAGCGCACCTGCGATCTACCCCGACCCGCGCGGCGAGCTGGGCTTGCGACGCGAGATCGCGGCCTACCTTGCGCTGGCGCGCGGGATCGAATGCGCACCGTCCCAGATCATCATCACCAGCGGCTTCAGCGGCGGCCTTGGCCTGGCGCTCCGTGTCCTCGACCTCGGGCAAAGGAAGAAAGTCTGGATGGAGGATCCCGGCTTTCCCTTCACCCGGCACGGCCTCGAACTTGCGGGATTGTCGATCGTGCCGATCACGGTTGACGCGGATGGGATCGATGTCGATGACGGCCTGCAACAAGCGCCCGACGCCGCGCTGGTTGTCGTGACACCGGGGCAGCAGGCGCCGCTCGGATCCACGCTGTCACTGGCACGTCGATCGCGCCTGCTCGACTGGGCGAACCAAAACAACGCGTGGGTGATCGAGGATGACTATCTCAGCGAACTTCAGCTCAAGGGCCGGGCCACGCCGGCACTCGCCTCGCTCGATCGCGCCGGCCGCGTCATTCACATTGGCTCCTTCAGCAAGACCGTAACCCCTGCCCTACGGCTCGGCTTTGTCGTTGCACCGGCCGCTCTGGCGTCGCGATTTGCCGAGACCGCAGCGTGCCTCGCGCCGGCACCCGGACCCGCGGTGCAGCTCGCCACGGCAGACTTCATCCGCGAGGGCCATTATCTGCGGCATTTGCGACGCACCAAGCGCGCCTACACCGCGCAAGGCGATGCATTGCTGAAGCAGCTTCGAACGCGCACCACAAACGTTGCGATTGCAGGACTGGCCGCGGTCCTGCGCTTGCCGGACGGAGCGCCTGATCTTGCCATCGCCAGGCAAGCTGCATCGTTCGGACTGGCGCCCACGCCGCTCTCGCTCTGGTATGCCTCGAAGGCTTCGGCGCGCCCGGGACTGTTGCTGGGCGTCGCGACGTCTCCACTCAAAAGGATCGAGGCATCCTGCGACCGGCTCCTTCAGATCATCGACCGCCTGACGTGATCCGGCTCCCGCGTCGGCGGCCTTAACCCGCCAGCGTCACGATCAAAGGTCCGTTGCGGGTGGCGATCACGGTGTGCTCGTATTGAACGGTCGGCGCCTCGGGACTGCTGTAGAGCGTCCATGGGTCGTCGCCATTCTCCGCCCATTCGGCACCCATGGAGAGGAACGGCTCGACGGTGAACACGAGGCCATCGTTCATGATGCGGCGTTCGGAGCGGTCGGGCCAGGTTGCAATCTCCGTCGGCTCCTCATGGAGCGACAGGCCGACGCCGTGACTGGCCAGATTCCTGACCAGGCTGTAGCCTTTCTTCCGCGCAAAGGTCCCGATCGCCTGGCCGATCCCGGCAATCGGCTTGCCGGCGCCGACCTGCTGCAGGCCTGTCCACATCGCCCGCCGGCCATCCCGGCAAAGACGTTCGATCGCGCGGTTTACGGGGGGAACGGCGAACGAGGCTCCCGTATCGGCAAAGAAGCCGTTCTTCTCGGCTGACACGTCGATGTTCACGAGGTCGCCGCGCGCGATCCGCCTCTCGCCCGGGATGCCGTGAGCGATCTCCTCGTTCACGCTGATGCAGGTCGCCCCGGGAAAATCGTAGGCCAGCTCCGGGGCCGAACGCGCGCCGGCAGCCTCCAGCAGCTTTCGCCCGATCTGATCGAGCTCGGAGGTGCTCATGCCCGGCTCAATCGCCTTCCCCATCGCCTCCAGCGTATTAGCGACGATGCGACCGATCTCTTTCAGGCGCGTCAGGTCGTTGTCGTCGGAGATTGTCATGTCAGGGCTCTTGTCCGGGAGGCCCGGACATAGCCCCTGCGAGGTCGGCTTGCAAACGCAGCGTGCGCGCCGAAATCGTTCGCACAGCCGAGTCAGCGTTCCGCCAACGCAGGATCGCAAGTCCTGCCAAGTCTACATGAAGCCCGGATTACGCGGAAGGTAACTAACCCAATCTCCGAACTGTCGATTGGACATCAGCAGCATCGGCAACGTCAGTTGCATGCCGTGGTCGATCGCCACCTTGAGCGCCGGCTCGCTCGCGCCCGGCACGAAGGCCGAGATGGTTGGAGCATCGCTCCGTGCCGCGAGCGACAGCGCAGCCGCCAAGGCGGGGCCAACCAGATCCGGCCGGCGGACCGCGAGCGGGCCAATGTGTCCATCCGAAACGTAGACATACCCGACGCACTCACGGCCGGCGTGAATGGTGAACCCGTTCGTCGTGCTGTCGCCCAGGAGATATCGATGATGCTTCGCTCTGGAAACGCCGAGAGCGCTGACATCAATGGGCACCAGGTCCTCGAACCGGGCCGTCGCGGCGGCAAGAGGCTCAAGACGCAGCAGCGGCTCGGCCAACCGTAACGCCAGGCGGTCACTGGGCACGCTGACCATGTAGATCGGACAGCGCGGGAATAGTCCGTGACGGATGTAGAGGCCTTGCGACACGTTGTTGAAGGTGAAGGTGATCAACGCTTTGACGGATGCTCCGCGCGTTGCCGCGTGAGCGAATGACTTGCCGAGCAATTGATTGCCGATGCCGTCGCTCTGGCGATCAGGCGCTACGAACAGCTGCGCCAAGAACCAAAGCTCGCCACACACCCAACTCCACGCGAAGCCGACAATGTCTCCGTCGTCATCGGCAACCCATAGACCTTCGGGATCATCCGCAAGCGAGAAGGCCTGAAAATGCTGCGGGCGGGAGGAAGCCATCTCGCCGAACCCCCGCCGTTCCGTGAGTTCGTTGATGCTGGCGACCACGATCTCGTCGGCTCTCGCCAAATCGTCGCTACAAGCGGGTCGGCACACGACAGCCATTCTCGAATCCTCCCGAGGAGATCAACACGGCCCATGGGAGCGACGAAATCCTCAACCGGCCATCAGGCCAGGGGCCGGATGTTCTGGTTCATGCGGAAGAAGTTGGTCGGGTCGTATTTCGCCTTGATCCGCTGCAGGCGCCGGTAGTTCGGTCCATAGGCGGCCGCGACAGGATCGCCCGTCTCGTCATCATCGAGATAATTGACATAGCGGCCGGAGGCGAAGAAGGGCCGCATCCTTTCGTAGGTGTCGCGCGCCCAGGACATGCAACGGCTGGTATCGCTGGCCTGCATCCACTGCGCGAGAATCAGGAAATTATAGCCCTCCTGCCGATGCGGAAATGCCGTATCCACGGTATCGACGCGGGCCGCCGCGCCGTGGACGTGTTCGACCAGAAACTGCCCCATGGGAGTCGGGCAGCGCGCGAAACATTCGATCATGGTCGCAATCGCGCCATCACTGAGCTCCGCGAGAAAGTTCGATTTCCAATAGTTGAAAGCGCCTTTCGGATAGTTGGCGTCGAGCATGCGGTTGAGGTCGCAATAGGGAATCGGCCCGACTGCATCCAGGATCGGAGTCCCGAACTGTTTCAGCGGCCGCACCGCTCGTTCGGCATCCGCCAGCGGACCGCAGTGGCTGGTGACCAGGACCGCGACCTCCGTGCCGGACCCGTCCGGCGCATGCGTCAGGGATGCGAACAGCATGTGCTCGTCCGCGAGCGACCGCGTGCTGGTCCGGAAGAATTCGAGCACGTCACGGGAGCGTTCGATGGGATGGACGATCGGGCCGCCGGTAATGATCGGTCCGACGGTATGAAGATCGTATTCGAGACTGGTGGCGATCCCGAAGTTTCCGCCGCCGCCGCGGAGGGCCCAGAACAGATCGGGCTCCTCTTGCCTGCTGGCGCGCAAAACCTTGCCATCGGCGGTGACGAGTTCGACGGCCCGCAGATTATCCAGTGCCAGACCGTACTTGCCCATCAGCCAGCCCAGTCCTCCGCCGAGGGTGAGGCCGGCAATCCCGGTGGTCGAGACCACGCCGCCTGTGACCGCAAGTCCGTGAAGTTGCGTTTCGCGATTGAGCTCGCCCCAGGTGGCCCCACCCTGCGCCCAGACGGTCTTGCCGACCGGGTCGACCCGGACGCCCTTCATGGGCGAGAGGTCGATCATGATCCCGCCGTCGATGGTTGCGCGTCCTGCTACATTGTGGCCACCGCCGCGAACGGCGACCTCGAGGCCGAGCTTGGTCGCAAGAGCGACGGCGTCGACGACGTCGGCCACGCTGCGGCACCTGGCGATCAATGCCGGCCGCTTGTCGACCAGCCCGTTATGGACCTTTCGCGCTTCCTCATAGCCCTCGTCCGCCGGTTTGAGCAGTTGCCCTCCAAAGGAGGCGCCAAGATCGGCGGCAGCGCTGGCGACAGATGCGATGGACGACATGACCTGATCTCCTCAGCTTGACCCGCCATATCCTTGACCGCGCACTATCTCCGCGCAAATCCGAAGAATTCAGGTGACGATGAATTAGTTTCACCTAGACTGGGCGGGCATGCACAAGCTCCCGCCCCTGATCGAGCTTCGCGCTTTTGAAGCCGCCGCCCGCCATCTGAGCTTCAAGAAGGCAGCGGCAGAACTCGGCGTGACGCCAACAGCGATCAGCCATCAGATCGGGTTGCTCGAGCAATACTGCGGTCGCGCTCTGTTTCGCCGCAGACCACGGCCGCTCTCGCTGACCGATGCCGGAGCGCGGCTTTTCCCCGCCATACGCGGCGGGCTCGAGGTGTTTGCCGCGGCCATCGCGAGCGTCAAGCAGGAAGGCGCCCAACAGCCGCTCCGGGTGACGACGACCAACGCATTCGCCAGCCGCTGGCTCGTGCCTCGCCTGCCCCTGTGGCGCAAGTTGCATCCCGACGTGCCGCTGGAGATCATCGGCACTGACACGGTGCTCGACCTGCAGGCCGGAGACGGCGACGTCGCCATTCGCTACGCGACCGGCCGAGTACGGCCGACAGATGGCATCGTCGAAGATCTCTTCAGCGATACATTCTGGGCCGTCTGCAGTCCGCGCCTGCTTGCAGCGGGGCGCTTGATGCGACCGGTCGACCTCGCAAATCACGTCCTGATCCACTCCTACTGGTCACCGGCCGATCGTGAGCCGCCCACCTGGCAGCGATGGCTCGCCGCGGCTCAGCGCAGATGGCGTGAGGTTCCCCCGTTCAAGGACATGCAGCATCTGAGTTTCCGCGAGGAATTGCACGCCATCGAGGCGGTGATCGCAGGACAAGGAATAGGAGTGTTCAGTGATGTGCTCACGGCACACGACCTCGCCGCCGGTACGCTCGTGAAGGCGTTCAAGTTGAGCTTGCCTGGCTACGGCTTCCATGTGGTCAGTAAGGCAGGCCATCCGCGCGCGAGAACCATCCACGCCTTTTCGGAATGGTTACGGTCAAATCCTTGATCCGCGTCCCTGCGCGTTCGAGATGTCCACTCCAGATCCCGGCGAAATAAACGTGAACCGTCATGCCACCGCAAGTTGTGATCACGCCGATCGTCGTATAGCGTCAGTCACGGTCCCTCACCATACGTAGTCGATCGCTTCATGCTCGCCCGAATATTGCTTCTGCTGGCCTTGCTGTCGCTTCCCGGCGCATTGCGTGCCGAAGCAGCGCCGGCCGAGAAACCCGGCTTTGCCTCCAGGCTGACGATCCATCTCGCCAAAGGCGCGCCCGACGCGTGCGGGCCGGGCTGCGACCGCTGGATCGCGATCGAGGGCCAGATCGATCAGGACGCAGCGTCCCGCATTCGCCGCTTCCTCGCCGGCGTCAAGGACCTGCAGCGCCCGATCTACCTCCATTCGCCCGGTGGAAACGTTGAGCAGTCCTATGTGATCGCCCGGCTGCTACGCAGCCGCAAGGCGATCGCCCGGGTTGGCCGGACGATCGCGACGGCGTGCACCGCGGGCACGCAGATCGACGGCGCATGCCTGAAGATCAAGAATGCGACCGGCGAGGTCGAGGCCGAACTCAGCACCTATCATGCGATGTGCAACTCGGCCTGCGGTTACCTGTTTCTCGGAGCGACCTCTCGCGAGGTTGCTCCCGACGCCGCGCTGGCGGTCCATAACTCCAGGCTCATCCTCCGGTTTCGAGGCAATCCCCCTCCGGAAGTGGTCGCCGAAGCGCGGCGGCGCCGGATCGCCGGCGCCGACCGCGACCGCGCCGCGTTCATTGCGGCGATGGGAATCAGCCGCGAGCTCGATGCACTGATCAGCACCGTGAAGTTTGAAAGCCTGCACGTGCTGACGCGGCCCGAGCTCTACCGGTTCGGAATCGACACGCGACCGCTGGCCGAGACGATGTGGCGGCTGGAAAAAGGAGCGCGACCGTTCATCAGCAAGATCGCCGCGGTGAAGAAGGAGAGCGGCGCCTCGTTCCGGACCATGGAATGGCGCCTCTATTGCGAAAACAAGAAGCGCGTGCCGCTGATGTTCGCGGGTGAGATCGACGCATCGACCGCCGGCAAGAAAACGATCCTGATCGCGGCCAGCGCCGACATGAGCAAGGAAGCCGGAGGGCCTCCGGTGCGGTTCGGGAAGTACGAGGTCTGGAACGGCGCCGTCGACCCCGACATGGTCAAGGCAGTGCTGGCCTCGCACTCCCTGCAGGTGCGGGAAACCACGCCGGAACCAGAGGGAAAGGCTGACGTCACAAGCTTCAAGATCGACACGACCGGTTTGGCGTCGGTGTGGACGCAGCTCGGGACGTCGTGCACCTCGGTGGCGACAGGCCCGGCAAAGGCTTGGCCAGCGAATTCTCTGCGGCCGACACCCTGGACGGACAGTCCATGGACAGTCGGCGGTACCCTGCCGAACGTCAGCGCAACGCCTGCGGCCACGCCCGCGCCGTAGTGCGCAGGCTTGCAAATCAGTCTTCAAGAGCTGAAGCCTGCCCCCTCCCTCAGCCCTCGACCGGCGTGTAGATCACGAGCTTCAGCGCGGGATCGTCGTTGGCCTGGAAGCTGGTGTGCTCGAACCGGAGCACGCCCCTGGTCGGGTGGTTCATGGTCTTGAGGCCCGAGGCGGTGCTGCGGATGTCGTGGGCTTTCCACCATTTGACGAATTCTGCGAGCGCAGCGACCGCGCTTCATTCGATCACCTCATCGGCGCGAGCAAGCAGCGCCGGCGATGGCTCGATCTCGAGCTGCTTCGCGGCTTTGAGGTTGATCACGAGTTCATAGCGCGTTGCGGCCTGAACAGGCAGATCGGCAGGTTTCTCGCCCTTCAGTACCCGATCTACATATGACGCCGCTTGTTCGTACAGCTGGACGCTGTCAACGCCATAGGAGGCGAGCCCCCCTCTCACGGTGTTGTCACGCAGCCCATAAATCATCGGCAGCCGAGATTCAGCAGCAAGCTTCACGATCAGGTTGCGATACCGGCCCATGATTGAACCCGGCAGTTGGATGGCGCCCGATCCCGGGACGTATTGTGCGCTTTCAAAGAACTGCTTGATGTCGGTCTCGTCACTCACCGCGCTGATGGATACCTGCAGGCCGGCCGCAGATGCCGCTTGCGCCACCGTTGGAAGGAGGGTTCTCGACGCGGGCACCGTAGGGTCGTACATCACAGCGACCACCTTCACATCCGGCTTAAGCGCGCGAAGCAGTTCCAACCACTTTCCTGCCAACGAAGTCTCGAACATCATGAAGCCCGTGATGTTGCCGCCCGGATGCGCAAGCTCCGCCACCAGTCCGTCGACGACGGGATCGATCGTCTCCGCAAATACGATCGGAATCACGCGCGTGACGCGTTGCAAGGCCCGCGCGACCTCACCATTGCCGGCGAGCAATGCGTCGGGATCGGCGTCGACGAGCTCGCGCGCGTAGCTGTCGAGCAATTCGCGGTTGCCCGCAGTCCAGCGGTAGTCGATCCGGACGTTGCGGCCTTCGTTCCAGCCGAGCCTGCCGAATGCGCCCAGGAAGGCCTTGATGCGGAGCTGCCCTTCCGCGCTGCTCTCGGGCAACTGCATCATGATTCCCAAGTGCCGCATGCGACTGGCGCTCACCGCTATGAGCGGCCAGGTACATGCCGCGCAGGATGCGGTTGCGATAAGGAGGCGTCGATGTATCTGCACGTCTGGCATCGCCGCACTTCTCAATCACCCCTCTGTTATTTCCGCACGGTCGGTTTGGCGGATGCTGTGCTCGGACTAGGCGCCAGTTCGTATCCTCGCCTTGCGAGCCCCAGTCACAGGCAGTTTTCGATCTCGGACCGCAGCAAGCTGAAGTCGATCGGTTTGGTCACAAGTTTCGAAGCGCCCCGTTCGAGGGCCGCGCGTTGGGTCTCCTGATCGCCATAGGCCGTGA
Organism: Bradyrhizobium sp. AC87j1; assembly: GCF_002936975.1. NCBI lineage: Bacteria > Pseudomonadati > Pseudomonadota > Alphaproteobacteria > Hyphomicrobiales > Nitrobacteraceae > Bradyrhizobium > Bradyrhizobium sp. AC87j1. The sequence goes on along the minus strand of NZ_PTFE01000005.1, from coordinate 33,133 downwards.
TCATGATCACCGGGATCTCGGGATGTAACTCCTTCACCTTGGGCAGCATTTCCAAACCCGTCATCCCCGGCATGTTGATGTCGGAGAGGATCAGACTGGGTGATGGGTCGACCCGCACCCGCGACGCGTGCAAGGGCATCGGCCGCCGACTTTGCAAATTCCATGTTGAAGCGCTGCGCGCGCAGATCACGACGGAACTGCTGGCGAAACAGGGGCTCGACGTCGGGCTCGTCATCGACGACAAGGATGCACGCACTCAATTCCGGCCTCCGGCATCTGCAGCTGCCCTGCGCGGCAGCGTAATGATGAACTCCGTGAACACGCCCGGCTCGGTTTCGACGTCAATCGTGCCGCCGTGTTCGCGAACCGAGCGTCCGAGGTGATCCTCGACAGAAATGCCGCATATTTCGGTAATGCGCTTGTTGATCCGCAAATATCGGCAGTCGGGTGAAAGGACGGCGAAGCCAATGGGTGCGGTGTCGTACACGAGTTGCAGCGCGGGCGCCTCGTCGAGGCTCTGCGACGATTTCACGGCAGCCACTTTGCGACGAGGATTCCCGGGCACGGGTGTGAGACTCCCTCTTACACCTTTCAATGTCCGGCAGTGGCCGGTTTCGCCGGAATCGCGTCCAGCGCCCGCCGAGCCGCGCTGAACGCAAGGATGGCGCCCGCGAGATAAACCGCTATGAACGCCGCCTGCGCCAGCAACCAGGCGTTCTTTCCCGCAGCTACCGGCGAGTAGTAGAAGCTCGGCCAGATAGCATCGAAGACGAAGTAGCCCGGATAACCTACGGCGAAGACGCCAAGCAGGCCGACGATGCACAACCACAACGCTGCAGAGTGCTCCATGCTGTCTTGCGGTGCCACGCGCGCCGCCAGCATCAAGGTAAGGCCAAGCGCGACCATCCCAAGTGCGCCTGCCTGAACCGCTGCGACCGAGAGCGTCCACGGACAGGCCCACCACAGCGTGATGTTCTGCATGAACAACTGACCATTGGGCCAGCGCGCCCCCGCGCAATAGTGTCCGATGATGCCGAAGGTCAGGAAGACACCGAAAATGAAGAGGCCAAGCCCCCATTTGGCGAAACGTGAGCCGGTCGTCATTGGTTTACCCCTTTCCATGTCGTTGGGTACCCAGCTTGGTGCCGCTCCGATTCCTCTGTTCACTGCCGGCCAACTGTGCCGCTGCCATCTACGACCTTCTCGACGTCCGTCAGCCTCCACGACTTGTCGTAGAGGGCCTTTGTCGGGCCGTAGAGACGGAAGATCAGTTCGAACTCTCGCTTCGGGTCGGTGGGTACCCAGTTCGATTCCTGGCCGGCCGGCGCCGCGGGGCCGAAGTACACATCGATCGAGCCGTCCGCGTTCTTCTTTATCTCCGGAATTTGGGACGAGCGGCTCGCCCGGGACACATTGCGGATCAGCGCGTGCGTATCGCCGTCTTATGCGGTCGCCGACCAGTACTGTTCGACCGGCACGTTGGGCGGCACCTTGAGGCGATAATTCTTGCCGCCGTCGAGCCGCTTGCCTTCGCCGTCCTGGTTGGTCAGCAGATAGAACTGTCCGACGCCCAGCGCCTTGATGGCGATATAGCCATAGGTGTAGGCCAAGGCACGATCGTCCACCGGGTAGTCATTGAGATCGGACAGGTCGTTGCGCCACATATTGACGACCTCCGGCACGACAATCGCGGCCCAGTGGCTTGCATCCCAGTAGGACGCGAAGGGCGGGAAGAACTTGTCGTATCTCGCCTTGAGCAACGCGTGGGCTTCACGGATGCCTGCTTCGAGCGCCGCCTTGGTTTGCGCATCGGGTTTGAACGGCATGCCCTTTTCGATACCGATCGATTTGAGCTGGCTTATCATGACCCGGTCGCGGTCGAGCCAGGGCTCCTTCTGGATCACCCGGTTCAAATTCTCGAAGAAGCTGAAGTCGTATTTGAGTGTGGAATCGAAAATCACCTCCTGGGCGTCGGTGAAGATGGTTGCCGGCGGATTGTCGGCCTGCGACAGCGGATAGAATTTCGCCCGTTTGCCATACGCAACCGACGTCGCAACGTCCGCGCTGCCATGGCTCTTGAGATTCGAGCGCAGCAGAATAATGCCACCAAAGGTATCGAATTTCAGCGGCGTGTAGCCTTGCGGAACCGATCCCGAATAGCCGGGTGGCAGCATGAGGTACTTGCCTCCCTTGCCCTTGTCGGTGCCGTAGAGTCCCGCGTCCGCGAGCGGCATCTGCCAGGTGTTGATAATGTTGATGTTGAACGACCCATCATCTTCGGCCGGTGGAACCTCGAGAACGAGCGGACCAGCGTCCTTGGTGTTGATGAACACCATGAAGTAGATCGAGTCCGGATTGGGCGTCAGCGTCTGGTTGTGCCAATCGAGCGGACGACCCCAGTACAGGATCTGGTTCTCCTTGCCCGCGGTCTTCGCGAACATCTCCTGCAGCATCAGCTCGGCATTGACCGCAGGCATGCCCCAGATCGCGGCCTCGACCGCACGCCGCTCGATGCTGCGTTGCTCAAGCTCCGTTGGGGAAGGATTTTGCGCAAACGCCACCGTCGCCGCACCCATGAAAGCGCATACCGCAAGGCTCAACGTTGTCAGGATGGCGTTTCTCATCTGGCTACTCCTTCCGCGTTGGACCACCCCGCTATCGATGTCTGGTCGCGGCCGGCTTCGATCGAAGCCGGCTTCTCGCGACCGTTACTTCTGACCGACGGTGCTGCCGTCGCCGGCTTTGACCTCTTCGAAGTCACCCGGCTTCCAGCTTCCGTTGAATGCTGGCCCTTCCGGCCCGTACAGGCGGAGGTAAACGAACCAGCCCTGGCCGGGATTGGTCTTGATCCACAGGCCTTCTTTGCCAGACGGCGCTGTGGGGCCGAAGTAGAGATCGGTGCTGCCCGTCTTCGGGACGTCCTTCAGTTCAACCAGCGACCGCAACGCCGCCTTGTTCTGGTCGGTCTGGATCATTGAACGCGTCTTGGGGTCGTACACTGTGACCGACCAGAACAGTTTTTGCGGCACGGGCTGCGGCACGCTCAACTTGTAGGTCTTGCCGCCGTCGAGGAACGCGCCCTCCTTGTCGCGCTGTCCCTGCCAATACAGCGAGCCGGCGCCTTCCTTGCGTCCGAACATCTTCGGTGAAGCGCCAGTCGCCTGCGAGAACCAGTGATCGCGAGCCTGAACATCGATGCCACCAGGCGCTTCGAAGTCGCCGTTATCGGAAACCAGTCCCGCCCATTCCCACTTGCGGTCCGGCCAGACGATCCGGTCGGGCCGGCTGCTGTCGTAAGCGGCCACCAGCATGCGGTCTCGTCCGGTCCTGGCTGCTCGTTCCAGAATCGCCTTCATGCGGGCGTCCGGCGCAAACGGTTTGTCCTTCGCAATGCCGAGCGCCATCAGCATCCCGTACATCGGCCGGAATTCCTCGGAAGCCGGCTCGTCTTGCACGATCTTGTGCAGCTTTTCCCAATATTGAAGGTTGTCCTCCCATTTCAGCGGGCTGGCATCGAACGGTTGGTCCGTCTTGTCGACGAACGCGTAAGTGGGTGGGTTGGCGGATTGGGAGAGCGGATAGACCTTGATCTGCCGTATCGCCTCCAGCGCGCCCTTGATGTCGCCGCCCGATGGCAGGGCACGTGACCCGAAAAAAACGAACCGCGTGTTTGAGCGGGACGCGTGGTACCCGGCCGGCGCTTCACCCGTGTATTCGGCCGGCAGGACCAGGTGTTTGCCCCCCTTGCCGGCCTCCGGGCCGGTAAGGCCCATGTCGGCGATCCAGCGGAAGTTGTGATCGTTGAAGAGGCCGATGTAAGGGCCGGGTGGCAACTCCACGACGGTTGGCCCGGACTCCTTCAGGTCGAGCACCGCGAACACGTAAGGCGTATCGGCGTTGCCGGTGAAGAACACGTTCTTCGGCCCGCCCGAGAACAGCAACCCACCCTTATTGTCCTGCGCACCGGTGTCGCGCGCGCCTTGGAAAATGCCTTCCAGCGAGACGGTGGGATAGAAGAACTGGTACGCCTGCACGGCGCGCTCGAAGTCCTCCTCATCATGAACGCGCTGCGCCGTCGCCGGCACGGGGAAACCGCGCTCAAACGTGTAGGAAGATTCACCAGTTGACGTCGTCGCTTGTTGAGCGTTTGCCGGTGATACCAGCATGAAAACAGCAGCAAGTGCTGTGGCTGCAAGCAAGGTGTCGCGTCGGGTCAGAGTTGCTTGATCGCTCATAGTGTCCTCCCGTTGCGCTTGAGTGGGATGATGATCCAATGATTGCCGAAATCGTGTCTTGAACTGACCGCATAGGCTGGTAGCTGCATAACCAGCCTATGCTCGCTTCTGCCTTGCGCCGTAACGCGATCGGCATTTTTCAGCCGCCGTGCGCATGCTCCAACTGCGTCATGATCTGGTCGACGCTGAAACTCGATGGCTTTTGCCGTGGCGGGAAGTCCTTGAACGTCCCGACAAACTGCGCCACCAACGCTTGCGCCGGTACGAACAGGAACGCCCGCTGGATCGTCCAGTCGTAATAGGTGTTCGAGGTTATGTCGGCGCGCTCGTAGGGGTCGGAGCGCAGGTTGAACAGCTTGGGCACCCGGCGGCAGACAAAGGGCTCTGCCCACAGATCGAACGTGCCGGGTGTCTTCTGCTCACAGAACACTACTTTCCAGTTTTCGTAACGGATCGCCACGAGCTGGGCATCGTCGTTGATATAGAAGAACTCCTTGCGCTCGGACTTCTCCTGCTGGCCGGTGAGGAAGGGCAGCTGATTGTAGCCGTCGAGGTGCACCTTGAAGTTCTTGCCCATCGCATCGTGGCCGGTCAGCAGCTTCCTCTTGATGTCCGGCTCACCGGCGGCGGCGAGCAGCGTCGGGAACCAGTCAAGTGCCGCGAAAATCTCGTTGCTGACGCCGGGCTTGATGCGGCCGGGCCAACGGATCATCGCCGGGACCCGATAGGCGCCTTCCCAGTTGGTATTCTTCTCGCTGCGGAATGGCGTCATGGCGCCGTCCGGCCACGAGTTCATGTGGGGCCCGTTGTCCGTGCCATAGATAACGATGGTGTCGTTCGCGATGCCCAACTCGTCCAGAGTCTTGAGCAGATCGCCGACCTGGCCATCATGTTCAAGCATGCCGTCGAGGTACTCGGTCAAGCCGCTGCGGCCACGATATTCGGGCCGGACATGCGTATAGAGGTGCATGCGGGTGCCGTTCCACCAGCAGAAGAACGGCTTGTTGGCCTGAGTCTGGCGCTTGATGAAGTCGATTGCCGCACGGACGTTTCGTCATCAATCGTCTCCATGCGCTTTTTGGTAAGTGGGCCGGTGTCCTCGACTGTTTGCATGCCAAGCTTGCCGAAGCGGGGATCGACCGTCGCATCGTCTCGGTCAGTCGCCTTGCATTTGAGCACGCCGCGCGGACCGAACTTCGCCTTGAAAGCCGGGTCCTTCGGGTAGTCGTCGCGCTCCGGTTCTTCCTCGGCGTTGAGATGATAAAGGTTGCCGAAGAACTCGTCGAAACCATGCATCGTAGGCAGAAACTCGTTGCGGTCGCCGAGATGGTTCTTGCCGAACTGGCCGGTTGCGTAACCGAGCGGCTTCAGTGCTGCGGCAATGGTGATGTCTTCCGCCTGCAAGCCGAGCGTGGCGGCCGGCAAGCCGACCTTGGTCATGCCGGTGCGCAGCCCCGATTGCCCGGTGATGAACGATGAGCGGCCTGCAGTGCAGCTCTGCTCCGCGTAATAATCGGTGAACATCAACCCTTCGCGCGCGATGCGGTCGATGTTCGGCGTTTTGTAGCCCATCAAGCCGAACGTATAGGCACTGACATTCGCAATACCGACATCGTCGCCCCAGATGACGAGGATGTTCGGTCGCCGACCGGACGGCGCCGGCGCCTGAGCCTGGGCCTGAGCGACCGGCTCCAGCGGACCCGCCGCCAGGGCGGACGCCGCCGCGAGCGCGGTGCCGCCGAGCAGGATCCTGCGGCGATCGAGCGCGCGCGATTTTGCTTCGGTCTTCGGATCGGTCTTGTCTCGGCCTTTGGCAGTCATGACATTCTCCCTTCACGAATGACGCATCGGAACCCCACATGGCTGGTGGACGTGTCGACCGGTTCGGCATGGCGCGCGGCCGGGCGATAGCGGCGGCAATAGTTCGGCGCACATAGGTGCGAGCCGCCCTTCAGCACCTTGCGTGGAATCCGGATCTTCGGCTGGCACGAATCGTAGCTGTCCGTCTCGGAACCCCCACGTGGGTTGACGGGAATGCAGCACGGCTTGGCGGCGTCGGCTTCGTGCTTCGCCGACCACCAGTCGCAGGTCCACTCCCACACGTTGCCGATCATGTCGTGCAGGCCGTAGCCGTTCGGCGGAAACGCCGTCACCGGCGACGTGCGTGCAAAGCCATCCTCGCAGCGGTTCTCGCGCGGGAACTCGCCCTGCCAGATGTTCGCCATGTGCTTCCCGCCGGGGCTCAGTTCGTCCCCCCAAGCGAATTCTGCGCCGTCGAGGCCGCCGCGGGCGGCGAACTCCCACTCGGCCTCCGTCGGCAACTCCTTGCCCGCCCAGTGCGCGTAGGCCTCTGCGTCCCGATAGGCGATGTGCACGACTGGATGGTCGTCGAGCCCCTTGATGTTACTCTTCGGCCCGTAGGGATGTCGCCAGGCTGCTCCCTTCGTGAATTGCCACCATTGGCTCCAGTCGCGCAGTTCGGCGACGCGTGACGGCGGCGTAAACACCAACGATCCGGCGTAGAGCATGTGCTTCAGTGCGCCCGGATAGTCCTTGGGATCCGGCGGGACCTCGGCGAAGGTAACGTAGCCGGTCGCCCGCACGAACTCCTTGAACTGGCGATTGGTGACCGGCGTGCGATCGATGCAGAAACTATCGACACTCACTCCGTGGGCGGGCGCTTCCTCCGGATAGTGGCTATTGGACCCCATCGCGAAGCCCCCGCCCGGAACGAAGACCATTCCAGAGGCATCGTGCTTATGGTCATTCCAATTGATAACGTCCTGCAGCGACATCAGGGGAGTCCCCCCGTAGCGCACTTGCAGAGCCATGATCGTTAGACGGCGACCGGCTCGCCTGGCCACGGTCGTTGCTCTGAAGTCGAGCAAAGCGCGGGATAGACCGTTGATCTATATCAACGCCGTGATTTGTTCCTATCCGGAACCGCTTCCGCACTGGAACCAACTGTCAGCCTGACCTGGCCGCTTTGTGCCAGGAGCCATCCCGCACCAACTGATCAAGATGCACATCCGACCGCCGCCACCCTACACCGGCGTGTAGATCACGAGCTTCAGCGCGGGATCGTCGTTGGCCTGGAAGCTGGTGTGCTCGAACCGGAGCACGCCCCTGGTCGGATGGTTCATCGTCTTGAGGCCCGAGGCGGTGTTGCGGATGTCGTGGGCTTCCCACCATTTGACGAATTCCGGACTGCCCTGGCGCAGCCGCGTCAGCAGCTCCGTGAAAGCGGGATCGCCGGCCCAGACGTCGTGATTGGCGCGGAACATCGCGACCATGCTCCTGGCGACGTCGGTCCAGCTCGCGCCGTAGAATTTTCGCGTCTGCTTGTTGGTCATCACCAGCAGCAGCGTATTGCGATCCTGCTCGGGCAACTGACCGAAGGCAAAGACCTCCTCGGCCGCCGCGTTCCAGGCCAGCACATCCCAGCGGCGCCCGGTGATATAGGCCGGCTGGGGCAGGCTCTCGATCATCCGCCGAATGGGCGGCGGCACGATCTCGCGCGTGAACGCCCCCTTGGCGCCGTCGCGCGCCAGCGCCTTCAAATGCGCGTGCTCGGTCTTGCTGAGGCGGAGTGCGCGGGCCAGCGCGTCGACGGTGGTCACCGATGGGCTGACGGTGCGGCCCTGTTCGAGGCGGATGTACCAGTCGACGCCGATGCCGGCGAGCTGCGCGACCTCCTCGCGGCGTAGCCCCGCGGTGCGCCGGCGCCGGCCGATCGGAAGGCCAACCGTCTTCGGCGACAGCTTTTCGCGGCGAGACCTCAGGAAGTCGCCGAATTCAACGCGGCGCGGATCGGCCATGGTGTGTCGCTCCCGCATGGAGGGTCTTTGGAATACTAGGATAATACCAGGCCTTCTTGGCCCCTCCAAGGCGGCGCATATGGGATTCACCGCGACTGTGAGGTGAACATCCATGAAAGCTGCCGTACTCAAATCCCTTGGATCGCCGCTGGTGATCGAGGACGTTCCGAAGCCGACCATCGGCACCGGCGAGGTGATCGTCGACATCGTCGCAACCCGCGTGCTGTCCTATATGAACGAGGTCTTCAGCGGGGAGCGCAACTATGCGCTCGATCTCCCGATCATCCCGGGACCCGGCGGCATTGGCCGGGTGCGCGCCATCGGTCCGGATGCCACCAAGCTCAGCGTCGGCGACTGGGTGTTTTGCGACCCGACGGTGCGCTCGCGCGACGACACCGTTGCGCCCGATATCGCCCTGCAAGGGCTCACCGCTGCCGGGCCCGGCGGCATGCGGCTGCAACAGCATTTTCGCCACGGCTCCTTCGCCGAGCAAATGAGGGTGCCGACCGAGAACGTCAAAACTCTCGGCGCGATCACGCCGAAGGAAGCCACACAATGGTGCGCGCTGGGCACGCTGCTAGTGCCTTACGGCGGCTTCCTCGCTGCGAACCTTAGAGCAGGCGAGACCGTGCTGGTGAGCGGGGCCACCGGCAATTTCGGCAGCGCCGCCGTCTCGGTCGCGCTGGCGATGGGCGCGGCTTGCGTGGTCACGCCCGGTCGCAACGAGAAAATCCTCGCCGACCTCGTCCGCCGCTTCGGCAGCCGCGTGCAACCGGTCAAGCTTACGGGCAATGAAGATCACGACCGCGAGGCGATGAAGCGCGCAGCGCCCGGCCCGATCGATTGTGTGTTCGACATCATGCCCCCCTCCGTGAGCCCCGACGTCGTGCGTGCAGCGATCATGACAGTGCGTCCCTATGGACGCGTCGTGCTGATGGGCGGCGTCGGCATGGCCGGCGGCGCGGGCCTCGAGCTTCCCTACCCCTGGATCATGCGCAACTGCATCAGCATCCACGGCGTCTGGATGTACCCGCCGGATGCCGCGAGCCGTCTGATCGCGCTGGTGCGTGCGGGGCTGCTCAGGCTGGATGAATACGAGACGACGGCCTTCGACCTCGACCACGCCAACGAGGCGGTCGCGCACGCCGCGGCCAATGGCGGACCGTTCAAATTGACGGTGATCCGGCCTTGAGTCCTAAAGCGCGATGCGATGAGGATGAATCGTCATCGCGCTTTAGGTTGTTGTTCAAGCATGATCTTTTCGGAAAGTCGCTGCGCACTTTTCCGGATCATGCTTTAGGGGCGCGGCGGAGCGCCGTCGCCGATTTTTTTCGTCAGTCCGGCCAAGCACTTGGCTACTGTGCATGGGGTTGTTTTCGCATTTTTGTTAGGGACGTGAGCCGCCCTTCAAGCGAGCACTACAATCCCGGTGATCTCGCCGCCCAGGCCTTGGTGGCCTGGCAGCTTTCCATCGCTCGGACGTAGGCAGGGCGTGCCGTCGTGCGGGCGAGATAGTCCCGCTCGGTAGAACCGGGGACATAGTTGCCGGTTCGCAGGCCGAGCAGGAGGGCGTAGCTCACCGAGATATCGGCGGCCGTGAATCGGTCGCCGGCGAGATAGGGGCAATCCGCGAGGCGGCGGATAACCAACCCCAGCCGGCTCTCGAAGGTCTGGAGTGCCCAGCGGGTAACCCGGGCATCTCGCTCGGCTTCGGGCGCCAGTTGGCGACCGACAATGACGGCGTTCATCGGCCCGGCGAGCCCGGCCTCGCCCAAGTGGAGAAATTGCAGATAGGAAGCGAAGGCGGGATCGCCCGGGGCGACGGCTAGCGAACCAGAGCCGTGACGGGCGAGCAGATACTCAAGAATCGCGATCGATTCGACCATGATCGTCTCGCCGTCCTGCAGTGCCGGAATGAAGCCGGCGGGGTTGATCGCGAGGAAATCGCGATCAATCTCGGCTGCGAGCAGATCGACCGGGTGCAGCCGGTAGGCCAATCTCAATTCCTCGAGTAGCCAGACAACACGGAAGCCGCGACCTTCGCCATAGACGGTGAACATGGTTGAGCGTTCCTGATTGGGCTCGATGTACTAGCTCGCAGAGGTAAGCCAGACGCGCAACGGGCTATCGACAGCGCATCTTGCGCTCACGGCTTGTTACTCGAGCTCGACCACCTGGCCGTTCGACAGCGACACCCGCCGGTCCATCCGGCCGGCGAGCTCCATGTTGTGGGTCGCGATCAGCATCGAGACCTTGGTCGCCTTGACCAGCTGCATCAGCGCCTGGAAGACGTGATCCGCCGTGTGCGGATCGAGGTTGCCGGTCGGCTCGTCCGCAAACAGCACCCGCGGCGCGTTGGCAACCGCGCGCGCGATCGCGACGCGCTGCTGCTCGCCGCCGGACAGCTCGGCCGGGCGATGGGTGATGCGGTCGCCGAGGCCGAGATAGCCCAAAATCTCCTTGGCGCGCTTGACGCTCTCGGACTTCTTCAGGCCGCGGATCATCTGCGGCATCATGACGTTCTCGAGCGCCGAGAACTCCGGCAATAGCCGGTGCGACTGGTAGACGAAGCCGATATCGGTGCGGCGGAGCTGCGTGCGCTCGATGTCGGGCAGCTGCGAGGTCGGCGCACCCGAGACATAGACCTCGCCGGAATCGGGCGCTTCCAATAGCCCCGCGATGTGCAGCAGCGTCGATTTGCCCGAGCCCGACGGCGCCACCAGCGCCACCGACTGTCCGGCCCACAGCGCGAGCTTGGCGCCGTCCAGGATCGTCAGCGGCACCTCGCCCTGCAAGTACTGCCGCTTTATCTCGTGGAGATAAATGACCGGTACGTCTTCCGCCCCCTGCTGCTGCTCCATCAACCCCTCACTCGTACCGCAGCGCTTCGACGGGATCGAGGCGCGCGGCGCGCCACGACGGATACAGCGTCGCCAGGAACGACAGCGTCAGCGCCATGATGACGACGGCCGTGGTCTCGCCGACGTCGATCTCGGCGGGCAGTTTCGACAGGAAATAGAGTTCTGGCGAGAACAGCTCGGTGCTGGTCAGCCAGGACAGGAATTGCCGGATGGATTCGATGTTGAGGCAGATCACGAGGCCGACGACAAAGCCGACCAGCGTGCCGACCACGCCGATCGAGGCGCCCGTGATCAGGAAGATGCGCATGATCGAGCCCTGCGAGGCGCCCATCGTGCGCAGGATCGCGATGTCGCTGCCCTTGTCCTTCACCAGCATGATCAGGCCGGAGACGATGTTCAGAGCTGCGACCAGCACGATCATGGTCAGGATCAGGAACATCACGTTGCGCTCGACCTGGAGCGCGTTGAAGAAGGTCGAATTGCGCTGCCGCCAATCCACCAGGAACACCGGCCTGCCCGCAGCCTCCGTCACGGCCTGGCGGAAGGCGACGATCTGATCGGGGTTGGTGGTGAACACCTCGATCGAGGTGACGTCGTTGCTGCGATTGAAATAGGCCTGCGCTTCCGCGAGCGGCATGAACACGAAGCCGAGATCGTATTCGGACATGCCGATCTCGAACACGGCGACGATCTTGTACGGCTTGATGCGCGGCGTCGTGCCCATCGGCGTGACCGCGCCCTTCGGCGCCACCAGGGTGATGCTGTCGCCGGCATGCAGCGACAGCTGGTCGGCGAGGCGCCGGCCGATTGCGACGCCCTGCCCGTCGTCAAAACCCTCGAGCGAGCCCTGCTTGATGTTCTTGGCGATCGAGGTGAGGTTGTTGAGGTCGTCGGAGCGAATGCCGCGCACCAGCACGCCCGAGGCATTCCACGGCGAGGACGCCAGCGCCTGGCCGTCCACCACGGGCGCGGCAAGCCGGATGCCTTTGACCTGGCTGAGGCGGTCGGCGACGTCCTTCCAGTCGGTCAGCGGCGATTCCAGCGGCTGGACCAGGATGTGCCCGTTCAGCCCCAGGATCTTGTCGAGCAACTCTTTGCGGAAGCCGTTCATCACGGCCATGACGATGATCAGCGTCGCCACGCCCAGCATGATGCCGAGGAAGGAGAACCCGGCGATGACCGAGATGAATCCCTCCTTGCGGCGCGCCCGCAAATAGCGCGCCGACAGCATCCACTCGAATGGCGCAAAAGGCGCGGTCTGTACGGTTTCGGTCATGGTCTCATCCATCGCTCGATAATCCCATGATTCGGGGTCAATTGTGGCCGGATTGGCGGCCGCGATATCGGGCGATGAACAATATTCAGCCGACCAGGCTTATCAGCCCACAAGTCTTGCGACCGCGTCCGCAGGCGACATGGTCTCGCGGGAGCCGTCGGCTCGCCGCTTGATCTCGACCTTGCCGTCAGCGAGCCCCTTCGGCCCGATCATGATCTGCCAGGGGATACCGATCAGGTCGGCTGCGGCGAATTTGGCGCCGGCGCGCTGGTCGGTGTCGTCATAGAGCACGTCGACGCCCTTGGCCGTGAGCTCGGCATAAAGCTTCTCGCAGGCCGCATCGACGGCCGCATCGCCCTGCTTGAGGTTGAGAATCGACACGCGGAACGGCGCGACCGCCTCCGGCCATTTGATGCCGGCATCGTCATGGCAGGCTTCGATGATCGCGCCGAGCAGGCGCGAGACGCCGACGCCGTAGGAACCGCCATGGATCGGCACGTCGACGCCGTCGGGGCCCGCCACCAGGGCCTTCATCGCGTCCGAATATTTGGTGCCGAAATAGAAGATCTGCCCAACCTCGATGCCGCGGGTGTTCACCCGCTTGTCCGCGGGCACTTCCTGCTCGAACCGCGCAGCGTCGTGGACGTCTTCCGTGGCGGCGTAGACCGAGGTCCATTGCTTGATGATCGGCGTCAGGTCGCTGTCGTAGTCGACGTCCTCGCCCGGCACCGGCAGGTCCAGCACGTCGCGATTGATGAAGACGCCGGATTCGCCGGTTTCGGCAAGCACGATGAACTCGTGGCTGAGGTCGCCGCCAATCGGGCCGGTCTCCGCGCGCATCGGGATCGCCTTCAGCCCCATCCGCGCAAAGGTCCGCAAATACGCGACGAACATCTTGTTGTAGGCGACGCGTGCGGCGGTTTCGTTGAGATCGAAGGAATAGGCGTCCTTCATCAGGAACTCGCGGCCGCGCATCACGCCGAAACGCGGACGCTGCTCGTCGCGGAATTTCCATTGGATATGATAGAGATTCAGCGGGAGGTTCTTGTAGGACTTCACATAGGCGCGGAAGATCTCGGTGATCATTTCCTCGTTGGTCGGCCCGTACAAGAGCTCGCGCTTGTGGCGGTCGGCGATGCGTAGCATCTCCGGACCATAGGCGTCGTAGCGGCCGCTCTCGCGCCAGAGGTCGGCAAGCTGGAGCGTCGGCATCAACAGTTCCAGCGCGCCGGAGCGGTCCTGCTCCTCGCGCACGATCTGCTCGATCTTCTTCAGCACGCGGAAGCCGAGCGGCAGCCAGGCATAGATACCGGCGGCCTCCTGCCGGATCATGCCGGCGCGCAGCATCAGCCGATGCGAGACGATCTCCGCCTCTTTCGGATTTTCCTTCAGGATGGGCAGAAAGAACCGCGACAACCGCATGGTAATACTCTGGGAATCAGTGATGGGTTGCAGTGAAACCGGATTGAGAGCGAAAACACAAGACCGGGAATGAGGAAAAGCCGCTAACGCAGCGGAATTCCTGTCATTTTTCCGTCGGACTTCAGGTTCAGCCCAAGCTGCGTCTCACGGCGGCGTGACGTCGAGTTCATCTTCGAGCGTGATCTGCTCGAAGTCGGTCACCAGCGCGTCGATCCGCACGTGCCAGCGGCCGGCAAAGGGCAGCTCGACCTTGCGCACATGCCAATAACCGTCGGGCCCAAGCGAGGCCCTTCGCTCCATCGGCTCGATGCCGCGCTCGGGCAGACTCAGGGTCAACGTCGCCTCCTTGGCCGTCAGCGGCGTTGCCTCGCCGGTCATGAGCTGGAGCACGACATCATTGGCCCCCGCCTTGCCTGGCGAGACCAGGACCTGGAACATCGCCTTGTCGCTATGGATGTGGATCGCCAACGGCGTCTCCGGCACGATCGTCCGCGGCGGCGGTGTGAAGCGCCAGCCGGCGACCACGGCGAGGATGACGAGAGCAATCGTACTTTCCAGCAGGATCGAGCGCTTGAGCGCGGGCGTCCCTGTCTCGTTCCGGGCCAGAGCCGGAGTCAGCCGGAACCGATTGAGCGCGGCCAGCGCCAGCAATCCCGTGACCAGAACTAGCTTGACCGAGAGGATCAGCCCGTAGCGGGTCTCGACCAGCGCTCCAGGCTTTTCGAGCTGCACGATCGCGAGTGCGAGGCCGGTCAAGGCCAATACGCCGACTGCGAGCGCAGCAATGCGGGAAAAGCGGTTCACGATCGGGAGCGTCGCAATCGTCGGCTTCGACACCAGCGCCACGAGCGGCGCGAGAGCACCGATCCAAATGGTGACACCGAGGCCGTGGAGAAAGATTGCAGGCCGGGTCAACGCCTCCGGCGGTGCCGTTGCGGCGTGCCCGGTCATGGCGAGCGACAGACCGACGCCGACCAACGCCATGATCGCAAGAGCACGCGCGTACCACGCGCTGCGCAGCGCCATCAACGCGAGTAGCATCGCAAGCACGGCAACCAGCAGCGCAGGGCCGGCGCTGGTCGCGAGCGCGACTTTCCAGGGAGCAGCGGTCGCAAGGGCTGCCAGTGGCAACCCGAGGAGATCGAGGCCCAACGCGCCGACGGACGCCACCGCGCTTGGGATGCCGATGGCGAGCGCCATGCGCGGCACGGCCATGCCGGTCATCGACCACGCAACCCAGCGCGCGAAGAACACGCCGCCGACGCCGATGAACAGCCCAACGTACAAGCCGACGCGCGCCAGCCAGATCAGCGCGTTCAACCCGCCGTCCACGGCGGCGGCAGGCTTCGTCGCGGTCGGCATGCCAATCGAGAAGATCACCGATCCGGTGACAGGATGGCCGTCCTGCGAGATCACGCGATAGCTGACGACCGCGGTGCCCTCAGGCAGATCCACCGGCATCACGACCGAAATGGTTTCGCCCGATGCACTGACGCGCGCATCATCCCGCGCCCTGCCCGCACCATCGATCAGCCGGATCGCGCCCGGCGTTACCGCCTCGTTGAAGCGCAGCTCCACCGCCTTGGGCGCGGTCGCGAGCATGCTGCCGCTCGCCGGCTCGACCGAGACCAGCGCCGCATGCGCCGACGCACCGCTTGCGAAGCCGGCAACGAGGAGCAGCGTCGCAAGCGCGGCGAACAGGCGCATCACGGTTTTGGCAACAGTTTCACGCCCGGCGCCGGCGATTTGCCCTCGGACTTGCCCTCATGTGAGTGCCCTGCCCCCGCCGCCGGAATGTCGATCCAGCGGCTGACGCCGGCCTCGCATTCCTGAACGACAGGGAAGTACAGCACTGTGTTCGGCTTCAGGCTGTCGGTCAGGAAGGTGCTGAGGACGAACTCGTCATAGTTCTTGTCCGGCAGCTTGCCGCCGGACCACGCCACCTCCTTGACACCGGAGGAGAGCTTGTTGCCGTGATAGTCGTATTCCCCGGCATATTTGCCCTCGACGACATCGATGGTCCAGCCGGCCTTCGGCATCGGCTTCACCGCGATGACCCCTTCCGGAATCTGCACCCGGATTTTCACCGTCGGCGAGCCTGCGCAGCCATGCGGCACGGTGAAGACGGCCTTGTAGGACGTGCCGACCGTGGCTTGCTTGGTCTCGAGCGACACGTGCGCCGCCGCCGGCGAGGCGGCGAGCGCGGCAACCAGGATCAGGCAGGATTGCTTCGACATGTTCGGCCTCCCGAGAGTCCAGATCACTCTCATTTCATCTTCATTCCCGAGTGATCCGGCATTTTCTTCATGTCCATATGACCTGAATGCCCGGCATCGCCAGGCGCCTGCGCGCCGACGCTCTGGACGTCGAGGGACACCGCGACCTTGCCGGCCTTCTCGAATTGCAACGTCACCGGTACCTTGTCGCCCTGCTTGAACGCGCCCTTCAGCTCCTGGAGCATCAAATGATTGCCGCCGGGCGCGAGCTTCACCGTCTTGCCGGGATCGATGGCGAGCCCCTTGTCGAGCGGGCGCATCTTCATCACGCCATTGTCCATCGCCATCTCGTGGATCTCGGCCTTCCCCGCGATATCGGCGGACACGCTGACCAGTCTATCGGCCGCCGTGCCCTTGTTCTCGATGGTAAGATAGCCGCCGGCGACCTTGGCGCCGCCCGGCGTCGCCCGGCTCCAGGCCTGCGAGACGACGAGATCGCCGGCCTTGACGTCGTCGGCGAGCGCCGGTGCTGCGGAGATCGCGAGAGCGAACGCAGCCAGCAGCACGTTTTTCGAGATTGTCTTCATGTCGGTATTCCCTTTGCAGACTGAACTTCAGTGTTTGGAGCGTTGTTGCGCTGACCATTTTTCGAGATCGGCAATTTCAGCCGAGCCTTCGATCGTCGTGATGGCTCCTTCCCGGGAGATCAGCATTGTCCTGGGGATGTCGCCCTGCCAGGCCGGATCGATCTCGAACCGCAAGCGCTCGACAAAGCCGTCGTTGAAGATGAAATTTTCGGTCGACGCCAGACCCGCCTTGTCGAGCATCGATTGCGTGGCGGCCGGCAAGTTCGGCACGAGATCGGCGCTGACCGTGACGACGTCGACGTCAGGATGATCCTTGGCAAACTGCCCGAGCAGCGGCAGCTCGACCTTGCAGGGGCCACAGGTCACACCCCAGAAATGCACGAGCACCGGACGGCCGGCGTGCCCCCTAAGAACGCTTTGCCAAGTGCCGCGTTCGAATGGCTTCAGAGCTGGAGATGCGCCGAGCGCAGCCGCCGATGCGATCAGAACGACAAGGCTGGCAATGCCTGCAAATCGAAATCTCATGGTTGGTCCTCGATAGCCGTGAGCCGATAGCCATCCGCCTTCGTCATCCACGACAGGTAGGTCTGCTTGCCGTTGGAGACCAGCAAGGGATGGTCGGACGTGTCGGTCGTGCTGGATATCGTCTTCGGCGGCGACCACGTCTCGCCATCGTCGCGGGAGATCGTCATCTGGACCGAGGTCTTTTCGCCACCGAACTCCTTCCAGACCATTACCGTCCCCGCCGCGCCCGCGAGCACGAAGGGGCGCGTCGGATTGCGATCCGGCCGCCCCAACGCCATCGGCGAAGAGAACGTGCGGCCTTCGTCGCGCGAGTGAGCGTAGAACAATCCCTTCCGCGCCTTCCCGTTGGTGTACCAGGCGACGTGATAGGTTCCGTTCGGCGCAACGGTGAGGCTCGGCCCGTGGTGCGGACAGGCGTTGATCTGCCAGTCGTCGTTGCTGACCCGGCGGACTTCGCCTGGCGTCGCGACGTCCGTGAAGGTCATCACCGCGTGGTCGCGCACGCCGCCCTCAAAAATGTTCCTGAAGATCACGACCGGCCGCCCGGACGCAGCGAATGCCAGCCCCAACCGGCAGCATTCGCAGGTGCCCTCACGCGCCAGCTTCGCTTCTGCGTAGGTGGTGCCGCCGTCGCTGGACGACGTGAAGAACAGCCCGGCTCCCTCGTACTTCTGTCCCGCTTCCTTCGCAAAAATGCGATTGCGCTTGTCCAGCCACGCCGCAAAGACTGTTCCATCCTGATCGAGCGCCAGCGCCTCGAAACGTTGGCTCTCGTTGCTGGCGGTGATCGGCTTCAGCTCCGCGAAGCTTTTCCCGTCATCGGTCGAGCGCGTATAGAGCACCTGACCGTTGAAGGCCTCGTCCCTGAAGGTCGAGAACGCGAGCGCGATGCCGCCCTTGCGGTCGACCACGATCTTCGGCCGCGCATCCGGGCCCCAATCGAGATTCAGCCGTTTCGTCGTGACCTGGGTGGGCGTCGAGAAACTTCGGCCAGCATCCTGCGAACTTGCGACCGAGACCTGCCCTCCCGCCATCCAGACCAGCCACAGCGTGCCGTCCGAACCGAAGGCGGGCGTCGCCTTGGTCGCACAGCGCAGCGTCGGCTCCTCGCACGCGGCCTCGGACACGTGCGGGCCACGCATCTGCCCCTGCGCGGCGCTTTGCAGGCAGACGCAGGCGACGATCCCAAGCAAGCCAGTTCGGATCATGGCCCTATTCCCTTCGAGAGCCCGGATCATTTGAAGGCCACCTTCATACCCGCAACGAACAGGCGTGGCGAGCCCGCATAGATCGACCCCGGTGCCGTGCTCGCGAGCGTGCTCCCAGGAATTTGTAGGCCGGCCGCCGTCACCGTGTTTGCGATGTTGTTTGCCGACGCAACATAAGTGCGATCGAATACGTTCCTGACTTCGAGAAATAGATTGAGTGACCTGAAGGTGTCGGACAGCAGGTCGGTCTTGTAGTGGACGTTCACATTGACCAGCTCGTAGCCCGGCGCTTTCAGCAGATTCGCGTTGTCCATGTAGAAAGAGTCCTTCCACTGGACCTCGACGAAGCCCCCGAGGCCTGCCAGCGGCCCGGCGAACTCGTCATAGCCAATGCGAGCCGTCAGCTCGTTGGGCGAGATACCGGGAATTTTGTTGCCGGCACGGTTGAAGCTAAACACGGCGCCATTGGTGATGTTCTCGACATACTCGGTGTAGACCTCGTCGAGATAGGTGTAGGCGACCATGAACCGCCAGCCCGGATAGAATTTCCAATCGGCGGCAAGCTCGATGCCCCGATGCTCCGATCGCGGCGCGTTGAACGAATAGTTTACACCCGGGACCGACGTCGCTTGGTTGACGATCTCGTTACGGAAGAACTCGTAAAAGCCAGTTGCGCTGAGCTTGAGCGCGCTATTCGGCGTCCAATCGAAACCGAGATCGTAGCCAAGATTCTTCTGGGCTTGGAGCTGCGTATTGTTGCCCGACAATCCCGTCTGAGCGACAAAGAGATTCGAGACCTGCGGAGTGCCATACCCCGTGGCAACGCGTGCCCGGAACAGCCATTCGTTATTGAGATTGTAGAGCAGCGCCAACTCTGGTGCAGTATTTTGAAACTGCCGGTCCGCGGTCGTCGGCGTTGTCGTGGTGATGCCAGTTGGACCAGCATACGAATAGGCCGTATTGGTGCCCTTGAGCAAGGTTGTCTCCCAACCGATACCCGCAACGGCCGTTAGCGACGACGTAAGCTTGAGCTCTTCCCTGGCACGAACACCATAGTTGGTGGTCTCGCTGTAGAGATTGCTCGACAGCCTGCCGAGCGTCGCGTTACCTCCCGGCATCACGTTTCGCGTATCGCTCGATGCCGTCAGGGTGTTGTAGAAGGCGCCGAAGAACGCGGTGGACTCCAGGCCGAGAATCTCTCCGCGCTTGGTGAGATCACTCATGTAGTTGTAGGACGGGAAGTCGCCGATCGAGCTGGTGGAGCCAGTTGGCTGACTGATGTTCCGGTCGTCGAACACGAACTGGTTGCGCCAGGTCGTGGTGTTGTCGAAATCGTGCTCCCATCGGCCCCCGACGATGGTGCGGCGGTCGTTGCGGCCGAGCCCGGCCTGCACGGCCGTCTCCGTATCGGTTCCGGCGGTCGCGTTGAAGCCATTGTTGAACAGCCTGACCGTACCGCATCCGGGCGCGGCCGTGGCACCGGTCGCGCAATCCTGCTGGAAGGGATTTTGATAGTATTGGTTCAGCGTGGAGCGAAGCGGCAGCCGCGCGCTGAGATCGTTGTTGATGATCTTGACCGTGAAGCGGTCGTCCGGCGTCGCCTTGAGCGTGCCGAGGAAGTTGACGGTCTGCGTGTTGAACCAGCTGTTGCCGATATAGCCGTCGCCTCGGGTGTCGCTTGCGAACAGCGAGCCCTCGAAATTCCCGACCTTCTTGCCGGCCGCCACGTAATTGTTGAGGTAGCCATAGCTGCCGCCGTCGACACCGTATTCGACGCCGTCGATCGTGCCGCCCGGCCGTGTGCGAAAATTGAGCGCGCCGCCGGTCGCGTAATTGCCGTAGAGCGCCGACGAGGGGCCGCGGATCACGTCGATCGCACCATAGGCGTGGGGGTCGATCAGGTCGCTGCGTGACAGGCCGTCCGGCTGCGTCACGGGGAAACCGTCGTCGAAGATCACGAGATTGCGGATGCCGAAACCGTTCCGGGCGTTGGATCCGCGAATCGAGATGCCGAAATCGCGCGGACCATTACCCTGCTTGATCGAAATGCCCGGACTATCCCGCAAGACGTCGCTGACCGAAAACGACGGGCGGTTTTCGAACTGGCTGCGATCGATGGTCGTCGCGGTCTGGCCGGCCGGCGCCTGATTGAGACCGGCCCGCACTGCGCCGGCGGACATCGTTTTGTTCTGCCCCTGGGCGCCATCGGTCGCGATCGGCGCGACCGGCCTCGCTGCGCGCGTCGCCGAAGCGGAACGCAGCCGCGCTGGCCGGGTGAGTGGTTTGGGACGGGACGTCTTAGGCGCCTCGACCGTCACTGCGGGAATCGCTTCCGGGGCAGCCTGGGCAAGCGCGTCTGAACCGATCGGGGACACCAGCCCGAAAAGCACGGGCAAGCCCGCACTTCCGATCGCACGAATGCGTAACATCTTTTGAATTCCTGACATCCGGCGCCTCGGCCGGTCCATTGAGCACGCCATCGGCGGCAACGGCGCGCGCCAACGGTTCGGTTTGTCGCTACGTCAGGAAAATTGAGGTGGGGCGCGGGCCTGAGCGCTCGAACCCTTGGGAGCGCCGATGGCGGACGCATCCGCCGGCTGCCACACCACGCGCGCGGCATGGCGGAAGGGAATCGAGAGTGCCGCGTGCGTCGGCGAATCGAGCGACGCGCCCGCCTGGGCGAGGCAGCACAGGGCGCACGCGCCCGCATGCGCGGTCGGGGTGCCCGTCCGATCGTCGAGGCCACCCTGGTCGCTCGCACTGTGGCAGATGACGGCGGCAGACAGCGGATCGGCGATGGCTTGGCCCGTCGCCCAACAGGCGGCGATCGGCGCCAGCACCTGCATCACCAAGGCGAGCAGGACCAGGGGTAGGAATTTCTGTAACCGCGCGCGCATCTGCCGAACCGTTCGTTCGTCTGCTAACTAAACACCGCGCCGGGCCCAAGTCGAGATCAGTTCCGCCGCCTTCTTGGCCCAGCGCAAATTTGTCGGAAAAGCGTGGTCGGACGACCTCACCATGGGCTCGGGGTCCGGAATTTGAGCCAAATCAAACCGCCCGACATCCACAGATTTCTTATATTTGTCATATACTTGCGGGGTCAAAAGCCCGATCATTTCGTCTATTGCTCGAATTTTGAACATTCGTTGCCGAAAATGATGACAAGTGAGAAAAGTTGATCTAGCATCCCCCTTGCTCAGGCTGGCCGTGAGGTCGAAGTCTGGTGGTCCAAGTCTCGGGAGGAGCCCCTGACGCGCAAAACGCAGCGTCGCCCCGTCAATCAAGAGCAAATCTTAGAATCGGGGATAATAGGGTCGACACAATTTTTGAGCGGGGCCAGGGCCCCGCTCTTTTTTTGTCCGCATGGCACTTTCGCCGATGAATATGTCCTCCAATCCGGTCGAACTCAGCTTTGAACTCGCGGCCTCGCGCTGCGCGGATCTCACGCCCATCGTCTACCAGCGCCTGTTCGACGAGCATCCCGAAACGCAGGCCATGTTCCGCTCGGAGGGCGGCGACCTCGTGAAGGGATCGATGCTCGCGCTGACGATCGAGGCGATTCTCGATTTCGCTGGTGAGCGCCAGGGGCATTTCCGGCTGATTGCCTGCGAGGTTGCCTCGCACGACGCCTATGGCACGTCACGCCAGTTGTTCGCCGCGTTCTTCACCATCATCAGGGATACGCTGCGCGATCTGCTCGGCGATGAATGGTCGATCGAGATTGCGCAAGCCTGGGACAAATTGCTCGTCGACATCGACGCACTCGCCGGCACGACGGCCTGACGCTTTGCGCTGCACCACGCGGCGTACTGCGATGGCGCGTGTGATTGCAGATTGAGTGGCATCAACTCTTGTGAGACACTTTCGACATCGGTTGCGCAATCAATGACGCGCCGACGATAAAATTTATGGGAGCGAGCGATGTCCGGGACGAAAGATTTCTCGACGACGAGGCGCGATCTACTTCAGGCGGCTGCGACCGCCGGCGCCGGAGCTGCCCTCCTCGGCAGCATGGGCATAAACCCCGCATTGGCCGCCGAGGTCGGGCGAAGCGAGAAGCCGCTGAAGGCGGCGTTCTCCAATGCGGGCCTGCAGGCCACATGGTGCGCGCAAGGAAAGCAGGCCGCCGAATTCTGGGGCAAGCTGTTCAACGTCGAAGTCACCTGGTTCGACGGCCAGCTCGACGCCGTGAAGCAGCGCGCGGCCATCGACAACATGGCCTCGCAGAAATGGGATTTCGTCGCGATCCAGGCCTTCGGCATCGGCACCCTCACCCAGCCCGTGCAGAAGATGATCGACGCCGGCACGCCCGTGATCGACATGGACACGCTGATCGCGCCGCTCGACCAGATCAACGTCCACTCCTTCCTCGCCCCCGACAACGAGTTCATGGGCGCCTCGGTGACCCAGGCGCTGTGCAACGCGATGGGCGGCAAGGGCAAGATCATCATGACGCAGGGCGCGCTCGGCCACACCGGCGCGCAAGGGCGCGCAAAGGGCTTCACCAACACGGTCAAGCAATTCCCGGGGATCGAGGTGCTCGACACCCAGCCGGCCGACTGGGACGTCTCCAAGACCGCGCGCCTCTGGGAAACCTATCTGACCAAGTATCCGCAGATCGATGCGGCGTTCTTCCACAATGACGACATGGCACTCGCCGCTGCCAACATCATGAAGGCGCGGGGCCGCACCAACATCCTGATCGGCGGCGTCGATGCCATGCCGCCGGCGATCCAGGCGGTGAGCGAAGGCCGCATGTTCGCGACCGTCCGCAATCCCTCCTGCCGCATCCATGGCGGCGCGATCATCGCGGGCGTGTCGGCCGTAGTTGGCGGCGAGAAGAGCGGCCAAGGCATCCCCAAGAACGTCGTCACCGACGGCCCGGTCGTGACCAAGGCCAACGCCGCCGGGATGCAGTGGATGCAGGATCACTTCCTGATCTGAGCTTCCATGCCCGAGGTGCGTTCGCCCATCCTTGAACTGCAGGGCATCACGAAGAGCTTCGGCGGCGTCGAAGCGCTTCGTGGTGTCGACTTCGCACTCCATCCCGGCGAGATCCACGGTCTCGTCGGCGAGAACGGCGCGGGCAAAAGCACGCTGATGAAGATCATCGCCGGCGTGCACACTGAGTTCTCCGGCCGCTTGCTGATCGACGGGGCGGAGACGCATTTCCGCTCGGCGCGCGATGCGCACGCCGCCGGCATCGCCATGGTGCATCAGGAGCTCAGCGTCGCGCCTGATCTCACGGTCGCCGAGAACGTCTTCCTGGGCAACCAGCCGACCAACGCCCTTGGCCTCGTGCAATGGCGGCGCATGGCGCGCGAGGCCGGCGAGCAGCTCGCCCGCTTCGGCATCGACGTCGATCCGATGAGCCGGCTGGGTGACTTGCCCATCGGGCTGCAGCAGCTGATCGAGATCGCGCGCGTGCTGTTCTCCGGCGCCCGCATGGTCATCCTGGACGAGCCGACCTCAGCCCTCTCCCCGCCCGAGGTCGAACGCCTGTTCGCAACGCTCCGCCGATTGCGCGAAGAAGGCACCAGCATCGTCTTCATCTCGCATTTCATCGAGGACATCCTGCGCGTGTCCGACACGGTGACCGTGTTCCGCAACGGGCGGAAGGTCGCCGAGACCGCCAGCGCCGCCACCAGCAAGGGCGCGCTGATCGAGGCCATGATCGGGCGCGGTGGCGAGGCGCTCGAGCACAGTTACACCGACGACCTGATGCTGCCGCAGCCGAGCGACAGCTCGGTGGTGCTGAAGGTCGACCAGCTCTCGCTGGCCCGCAGCCTGAAGGACATCTCCTTCGAGGCGCGCGCCGGCGAGGTGCTCGGCATCTACGGCTTCATGGGCTGCGGCCAGCAGGAGCTGTCCCGCATCCTGTTCGGCAAGCTGAAGCCGGACGGCGGCACGCTCGCCGTGGACGGCTCGTTCAAGACCTTTGCCAGCACGGCGGCGGCGCGACGCGCCGGCGTGGCGCTGGTGCCCGAGAGCCGCCGCGACATGCTGTTTCACCAGGAGCCGGTCTACAAGAACATCTCGATCAGCATTTTGGACCGCATCTCATCCCTGCTGCTCAAGCCGGCGCAGGAGCGCGATATCGCCCAGCGCCAGGTCGAGCAATTGCAAATCCGGCCCCCGGTGGTCGGCCTCGATCTCGGCATGCTCTCCGGCGGCAACCAGCAGAAGGTCGCCCTGGCAAAATGGCTGACCTATCCGCCCAAGCTCCTGGTGCTGTGCGAGCCGACCCGCGGCATGGATGTCGGCGCCAAGAACGACGTCGTCAACATCGTCCGCGACCTCCGCGCCAAGGGACTTGCGATCATCGTACTGTCGACCGAGCCCGAAACGGTGCTGTCGCTGGCCGACCGCATCCTCGTGCTCAAGCGCGGTGCACTGGTGCGGGAATTCAGGAACGAGCCGGTCAGCAAGGACCGCCTGCTGGAAGCGGCGTGACGGAGAAGCACAATGGCGAGCAGTGAGACGGCTTTGGCGGCGGGGCAACGGGCGCGCGGGCTGGCGCCCTTCCTGCGCTCGCAGATGCGCAACATCGCCCCGTTCCTCACCCTGATCTTCCTGTCCGTCTTCTTCGCCTTTGCCAGCCCCTCCTTCGCGACGCTCGACAATCTCGGCAACATCCTCACGCAAGTGTCGGTCACGGGCATCATCGCGGTCGGCCTCACCTTCGTGATCCTCTGCGCCGAGATCGACCTCTCGATCGCCAGCATCGCCAACGTCACCGGCATCGCCGTCGCCTACTTCACGCTGCAGGAATCCTACGTCAACATCGCCAACATCCCGCTGCCCGGCGCGGTCGCGATCATCCTGTCGATCCTGCTCTGCGCCCTGCTCGGCCTCGTCAATGCGCTGGGGCTGACCGTGATCGGCATCCCCTCCTTCATCATGACGCTGGCGATGATGCAGATCGCCGCCGGCATCTCGGCGCTGCTGGTGCGCGGCCAGATCGCCTACAAGGTGCCGAGCCTGATCACCACGCTCGGCTCGGGCTCGATTGGCGGCATCCCATGGCTCGTCATCATCGCCGCGCTGATGCTGCTCGGCGGGCATCTGGTGCTGACCTACACGCGCTTCGGCCGCTACGTCTACATGGTCGGCGGCAACCGCGAGGCGGCCGAATATTCCGGCCTCAACGTCAAGCTCATCCTCGGCGCCGTCATGGTGATCTCGGCGGTGTGCTCGGGCATCGGCGGCATGCTCGGCGTCGCCCATTTCGGCAGCGCACAGCAGAACGAGTTCGACACCTATCTGCTCGACTCCATCGCTGCCGTCGTGGTCGGCGGCACCAGCCTGTTCGGCGGCCGCGGCGGCATCGGCAACACCATCGTCGGCCTTTTCGTTCTCGGCGTTCTCAATAACGGCCTCGACCACGTCAACATCGACAGCTTCCTGAAGATCCTGATCCGCGGCCTGATCCTGCTGGCAGCGCTGGTCATCAACGTCTATGCGCAGCGGCTGAGGGAAAAGGCGGCGGACTAGACAGCCCTCAAAACAAAAACTGCGAAAACAACCCCATGCACAGTAGAAACTGTGAGAGAATTCAGCCGCTTGCCAATCCGCGAATGCGTGAGTGCCACCGCACCGAAATTTTGACTCGTCGGGCAAAACACGAGCAAGTTGTCACAATCGCGGCGCGTGCGGGTTTGGAGCGTTCGATAGGAACGTCGCGATAGTGCGCGGCCCTCGTTGTGAGTTAATGACGGACTCACCGCCTGCGAACAAGCCCCCGCCTTGCGCGTTTGCCAATCCATATGGCGTGCCGGACACAGGCATAAGTGGTGAGTAGAACGATCAGCAGGCCTATGATCCAGTGGCCAGCCGCAAACACAGCAATGCAGAGCAAGCAGACGACGAAGATCACGCAAATCCACACCAGCGTAAAGCCCGCATAGGTCCGGCCGGTCGGGATGTTGCTTACGTTGCGTGCCATGGCTTCCATTCCAGCCAGTCCCCTTATCTATACATCAAGAGCCAGCAGACACTCGCAAACGCGCACCGTCAGCGACGAACCGCGATAGGTTAAGAGCCGATGATCAGAACTGTTAAGGTTGCTGTGCAAATCGCCTGGGCTGTTTCGATCATCGGCGTCTGTGTAGCGATCGGCGGCGTCTATGGTTGGACTCACCACGCCTGGCCGGGCGCCATCGCACTCGGGACCGTCGGATGTTGCACAGGAGCAGCGCTGGCAGCGTCACCTCTGGCGTTTCTCGAAATCTTTCACGGCGGATGGTGAGTGGGCAACGCGCTTGCGCTTCTGCGTGCTAATCGGCCAACGCCATCCGCCCCGCGATCTCATCCGCCCGCCAGCACCGCACTGCATGCCCGTCGGGCCGCGTCTCCAGCGACGGCCCGGGCTCGCTCCGGCACACAGCCTCGGCGTACCGGCATCTTGGGCTGAAGGCGCAGCCGTTCGGCGGATTGAGCGGGTTGGGAAGGTCGCCGCCTGTCGTCGCCAGCGGGGCGTGGTGCAAGGGATCAGGGATGGCGGCGATCAGGGCTTGCGTATAGGGGTGCGCCGGGCGTTCGAAGATCTCGCGCCAGTGGCCGTTCTCGACGATGCGGCCGAGATACATCACCGCGACGCGGTCGCTCATGTGCTCGACGACGCCGAGATCGTGGCTGATCATGATGTAGGAGAGGCCCAGCGTGTCCTTCAATTCCAGCAGCAGATTGATGATCTGGGCGCGGATCGAGACGTCGAGCGCCGAGACCGGCTCGTCGCAGATGACGATTTTGGGGTTGAGGATCAGCGCGCGGGCAATGCCGATGCGTTGGCGCTGGCCGCCGGAGAATTCATGCGGGTAGCGGCCGGACTGTTCGGGCCGCAAGCCAACATGCCGCAGCATGGTCGCCACGCGATCCTCGATCTCGCTTTTCGCGGTGACGCCGTGCACCCGCAGGGGATCTTCCAGCGTGCGGCGAACGGTCTGGCGCGGATTGAGCGAGGCGTAAGGGTCCTGAAACACCATCTGCACGGTGCGCGCCAACGCCCTCCGATCGCCGGATTGCCTGCTCCTCACGACCTGCCCGTCCAGCATGATACGGCCGCGCGTCGGCGTCAGCAGACCCAGGATCGACAATGCGACCGTCGACTTGCCGGAGCCGGACTCGCCGACGAGGCCAAGGCATTCGCCGCGCTTCAGCTTGAGATCGACGCCGTCGACGGCCCGGAGCATCCGCTTGCCGCGGCCCAGCAGGCCGCCACCGAGCGGAAAGTGAACCGCGAGATCCTCGACGCTGAGGATGAGGTCATCGTCCAGCCTTCGCTCATCCAGCATGTTTTGCGGCTCATGCATGGTGATGGCACCTGACCAGACCGCCGGCCCCCAGCAGATCCGTCTCCGGCACGACGGTCCGGCAGATCTCGGTCGCCTGCGGACAACGCGGATTGAATCGGCACCCCTCAGGGAAATTCGTGATGGCCGGGACGACGCCCGCGATCTCCTTGAGCCTGGTGCGGCCGAGTGCGGCCCGGCTGCCGAGCCTCGGCAGCGAGGCGACCAGGCCTTGCGTATAGGGGTGCGAGGGCGCTCGAAAAATATCGGCCGAGCCGCGCTCCTCGACGATGCGGCCGGCATACATCACGGCGACGCGGCGGCAGACGTTCGCGACCAGGCCGAGATCATGGCTGATCATCAGGATGGCCGTTCCACGCTCGGCGCACAAATTCCGCATCAGCTCGATGATCTCGGCCTGCACGGTCACGTCGAGCGCGGTGGTCGGCTCATCGGCGATCAGGAGATCCGGACCGCAGGCGAGCGCAATGGCGATCATCACGCGCTGGCGCATGCCGCCGGAGAGCTGGTGCGGGTAATCGTTGACGCGGCGCTCGGGCGCGGGGACGCGGACGCTCGCCAGCGCCTCGACCGCCAGCCGGCTGGCTTCCCGCCAGCTCTTGCCCTTGTGGAGCACGAACATCTCGGCGATCTGCCGGCCCACGGGCGAGACCGGGTTCAGCGCCGTCATCGGCTCCTGGAAGATCATGGCAATGCGGTTGCCGCGCAACTCCCGCTGCCTTGCGGCGGAGAGGTGCTGGATCTCCTGTCCTTCGAACCGGATGACGCCGCCGCCGATCGAGAGCGGCGGCCGCAACAGCCCGATCAAGGCCAGCGCCGTGATGCTCTTGCCGCAACCGGATTCGCCGACGAGGCCGAACGTCTCGCCGCGTGAGATGCGGAACGAAACGCCCTCGGCCGCCGCGACGCGCCTCGATCCGTCATCGAGATCGATGCGCAGGTCCTCGACTTGGATCAGCGGCGCGCCGGTCATGTCCGCCGGCTCCGCGATTGGGGATCGAGAATGTCGCGCAGGCCATCGCCGAGCAGGTTGAGGCCAAGCACCGTCAGGAAGATGGCGAGGCCCGGAAAAACCGAGAGCCACGGCGCCGTCGTGATCTGCTCGCGGGCCTCCGACAGCATGCTGCCCCAGCTGGGAAACGGCGGACGGACGCCGAGGCCGAGGAACGACAATGCGGCTTCGGACAACACCGCGCTGCCCATGCCCAGCGTGCCGATGACGATGATGGGGCCCAGCATGTTCGGCAGCAGCTGCGTGATCATGATGCGCAGATCGCCGTAGCCGAGCACGGTCGCCGCCTGCACATAGCCCTGGCTCCTCAGCGACAGCGCCGAGGCTCGCGCGATCCGGCACGTGAAGGACCAGTTGGTCAGCCCGAGTGCGATCAGCAGGCTGGTCAGGCCGGGTCCGAGCACCGCCATGATGGCCAGCGCGAAGATCAACGAGGGGATCGCAAGCATGAGATTGGTCAGGGCGTTGACGACATCGTCCCACCAGCCGCCAAAATAGCCGGCGCTCAACCCCAAGGCCACGCCGATGACGCTGTTGATGAGCTGCGAGATGATACCGACCGTCAGCGAGACCCGCGCGCCGTAGACGACGCGGGAATAGATGTCGCGGCCCTGGTCGTCGGTGCCGAACCACCAGGTCCAGCTCGGGGGCTCCTCCGCGTTCATCAAATTGGCGTCCATGACGGGATCGGTGTGCGCCAGCCAGGGCGCGAGCAAGCCGACCAGGATCGCCAGCGCGAACAACACCCCACCGATGACGAGATTGGCGCGAAGCTTCATGCGTATCTGATCCTGGGATCGATCACGCCGTAGAGCACGTCGATCAGCAGATTGATCGCGAGAAAGGCCAGCACCACCACGAGAATGGAGCCCTGGACCGCCGGAATATCGCGCTGCAAGACACTGTCGACCAGCAATGAGCCGATGCCCGGCCACGAGAACAGCTTTTCGACCACGACCGCCTGCCCCATCAGCGCGCCGAATTGCAGGCCGACGGTGGTGAGAATGATGACGAGCGCATTGCGCATGACATGCCACTTCACCACCCGCGTCTCGCTCATGCCCTTGGAGCGCGCGGTGCGGACGAAATCGGCGGTCATGATCTCGAGGACCGCGGCGCGCGTCGTCCGGGCAAACAGCGCCATCGGCGAGACGCCGAGGGTCACGGCCGGCAGAAGCAGATATTTCAGTCCGCCATCGCCATAGCCGAAACTCGGCAGCCAGCCGAGCTTCAACGCGAACAGGTACATCAGAACCAGTCCGAGCCAGAATTTGGCGATGGAAAGGCCCGACACCGCGACGACCATGGCAAGCGTATCGACGATTCCGCCCGGTCGCAGGGCTGCGATGAAGCCAAGCGGCACGCCGATCACGACCGAGAACGCCATGGCCGCGAAGATCAGTTGCAGCGTCGGCCAAGCCCGCTTGGCGATCATGGTCGTGACAGGCTCGCGGGTGCGGAACGAGGTGCCGAAATCGCCGGTCGCGAGCTTGGCAATGTAGACGCCGAAACGTACGTAAACGGGATCGTCGAGGCCGAGCTGCTTCTTCATGCGCAGCTCGACCTGCGGATCGCTGTCGTCGCTCATCGAGGAGACGATGCTGCCGGGAACCACGCTGAACAGCACGAAGACCAGCAGCACGACGGCAAGCACGGTCGGAATGGTCTGCAGCAGGCGACGGAACAGAAAGGAGAGCATCGGCACTTTTCCTCTCTCCCTCCATCGTCTGTGGCGACGGAGGGAGCGCGAGAGCGCATGTCACTTCGCGGGCGAGGTCTCGTCGACCCAGAGGTCTTCGACGTTCTGATGGGTCAGCTCCGTCGCGTTGAGCTGAATCCCCTTGAGCCACGGCTGCACGGCCATGACCGCCTTGTTGTAGTTGAAGAACCAGACCGGTGCCTCCTCATAGAGCAGCGCATTGGCCTTTTGCAGCAGTTGGGCGCGCTTTGCTGGGTCGTCGGCCTGCCCGGCCTCGTCGACGATCTTGTCGAAATCGGCGTTCTTGAAGATCATGTAGTTGCAGGCTGGCTGCGGCGTCGACGAGTGGAAGCATTTGAGGGCCGCCTGCGGATCCGGGCCGCTCGCCTGCGAATAGATGAAGGCCTGGTAGTCGCCGGTGCGAACCACCTCCGCCAGCACCGCGGTCTCGACCTGCTTGACCTTCGCCTTGATGCCGACCTTGTCCAGCATCGGGATCACGGCCGAGACGATCGGCAAGCCCCAGCTCTCGTTCTGGCTGGTGGTCCATTCGAATTCGAAGCCGTTGGGATAGCCGGCCTCGTTAAGCAACTGCTTGGCCTTGGCGGGATCGTAAGCGTACGGCTTCATCGCCTTGTCGTAAGCGGGCGAGGTCAGCGGCAGCCAGCTGGTGGCGCGATAGGCCTTGCCCTTGACCAGCTTGTTGATGATCAGGTCGGTATCGATCGCGTAGTTGATCGCCTGTCTCACGCGCTTGTCGGCGAACGGCTTGAATGATGGATTCATGCCCATGTAGCGCGTGAAGACCTCGGCGACCTCGACGATGGTGCCCTTGAGGTTGGCGTCGGACTGGTAGGCCACATATTGCGCGGGCCCGAGCACCGAGGTGTCGACCTCCTTGTTGCGGAAGGCGACATCGCGGGCCGCGGCCTCGCCCATGATCGCCACGACGATCTTGTCGGCGTAGGGCTTGCCGGGCTTGTAGAACCGGTCCCACCGCTCCAGGACAATGCGCGATCCCGGTACGTGCTCGACGAATTTGAAGGGCCCGAGACCGATCGGCTTCTGGATGAAGCTCTCCTTGGCACCCTCGTCGGCGGGATAGATCGATGTCAGCGCGGTGAAGAAGTAGAAGCCGGGATCGACTTTCTCGGTCAGCTTCATCTCAACGGTGAAGTCGTCGATCTTCTTCAGCCCGGAGATCTCCTTGGCCTGGCCCTTCTCGACCGCGGCCGCGCCCTCGATCACGCGGACAAACCGCGCGCCGGGATAGGCCTTGGTGCCGTCCATGATGCGGGTGTAGGACCAGATGATATCGTCGGCCGTCATCTTGCGGCCATTGTGGAAATAGGCGTCGTCGCGCAGCTTGAAGGTGTGAACGAGTCCC
Source organism: Bradyrhizobium sp. AC87j1 (assembly GCF_002936975.1). Classification (NCBI taxonomy): domain Bacteria; kingdom Pseudomonadati; phylum Pseudomonadota; class Alphaproteobacteria; order Hyphomicrobiales; family Nitrobacteraceae; genus Bradyrhizobium; species Bradyrhizobium sp. AC87j1. The sequence continues at coordinate 1,576 of NZ_PTFE01000005.1, read as the reverse complement.
CCGCCCGAGACCACATCCTCCTTGGCAAGCTCCAGGACCGGCTTTCCTTCCGCGGAATTCCAGATGTAGAGCGAGCGGTGCAGCGCCTTGGCGTAGATCTCATCCTGGGCGCGCTGCGTGGTGTGAATGTCCAGGCTCGTGAAACTCGAGCCATAGGGCGCTGTCATGCGGATGGTTCCGCCCTTGCGCGCTGTCTGGGCCTCCGCAGATCCAGCGAGCGCCAGTCCCAAGCCCGCGACGATCGCCATCATCCTGAACATCATGTGTCCCCCACCAACGCAGGTATTCCGATCAGGGATTTGATCATTCGCAGCCCGTCGAATGCAAGCTTCGTTTTTGATGGAGACCGATGTCAGTTCCGGAAGGCGGCTCTTCGACCCGGAAGTAAGGTTGCATCCGCCCGGCGATGCAAGCCGTCGATTGACGCGGTGCGTCATCGGGCGACCAGGGATAGTGAACATTTTCCGTGATCGACGCGACCAAGCTCAGGATCGTTATCTGAGCCCCAGGGATCTTGGAAAACAAGGATCGCGCAAAAAATGACCCGCCGAACGCTAGGTATCCTGCTCGCCGGCAGTCTGGTCGCCGCGACAGCGGCGATGGCGATCCCCGTCACGCCGGACCCTGCCCGCGACGGCCCGACGAAAAACATTCAAATCAATTGGTCCCACACCAAGCGATCAAACGGGTTTGTCGACGATACATGGTGGGCACTCAGGGGCCGTTGCGCCCCGGACTATCTTGGCGAGCGCCTGCTCTGCGACACTGTCGGGCTTCTGACACAAGCCACGAGCCGGACATTCGAGGCCAAAATGTCCGACGACATGGGCCTGCCGCTGGTCGACCGTTGGGCCCTGATGACCGCGAAGAATTCGCCCTTCATGAGGTCGGCTCACGTCGAGACGCCGCTCGGTCTCGAGGCCGTGCTCGGCTTCTATCGCGCTGCACTCGAAAGGCGCGGCTGGACCGAGAACGACGGTGCGGTCGTCGAGCCCGACAGGGCCGTTGTCGCCTTCACGACGTCAGACGGGCCGGCGCTGCTCCGGCTCGTCCGTCAGGACAACACAACGATCGCCGACCTTGCGCTGCGCAAGCCGTTGGCCGCCACGGCCCGCATCCAGCCGGCGCCGGGACAAGTGATGTTGTTGCTCGGCAACAAGACGGATGAAGCGGCCGACATCACCGTCAATGAGCGAACCATCCGACTGGCGGCTCACGCCGGAGAGGAACTGATCGATTTTGACGCCGCCGCGGATGAGTTGCCTGATAGCCAGAAGATCGATCTGCCGCCGGGCACGTACAAGGTCACCCTGAAGCTCAAGGGCAGCGCGGCGCAGAAGCGGGAGTTCGAAGTCGCGGCCAACGAGACCTGGGGTCTGCTGGTCGGCCCCGAAGGCGCGCCGCTGCCGATACGGATGTATTGAGGGCCGCGGCGTCTTGGACCGTCATCCTTGTAAGTCTCGAATCGCTGGATCGGATAGAGTGTCCGGTGCGGTAACGGACGGGAGACCGCTTCATCCAAGGGCTTTGAAGCCCGTACCTCAGCGCGGCGCCCCGTCCGTTGTTCCATTGAACC